>NZ_DEVJ01000040.1:0-5927 GCF_002362875.1 Empedobacter sp. UBA3239
GCCTCACTTTTGAGACAGCTCCTTTGTATATTTTGATTTGAAATAAATTACATTTCAGCTAATTTATACGCTATACCAACACTAAAGTATGTGTTAGTAATTTTGTAATTGTCATTTATTGTTTGTGAATAATAATCATTAATATTTGATAATCCTTTTGTAAAACGAGCATTGATTTCTAATTCATCTGTAATTTTATATGCTGCACCAAAATTTAATCCGAAATCAAATGTTTTGAAATTATCTACAAATTTTTCTTTTTCATTAATTTTTCCTTCTTCAGTTTTCTTTTTAGCAGAAACTAAGAAACCTAATTGTGGACCAAATTCAACATTTAATCCATCCATAATTTCATAACGTCCCATCAATGGAATATTAATATTATGTGTAATTAATTTAGCTTTTGAGTTATCATTTGTTTTCAATCCAGCTCCTTGTTTAGAATATAATAACTCTGGTTGAAAACTAATTTGATCTGTTATTTTGTAGTTTGCATAACCACCAATATAAAAGTCAGTTCTAAATTTAGTTCCTAAACCATTTCCCTGACTATCAGAGTAAATTTTTCTAGAATCACCAGATAAAGTCGGGAAGTTAAGACCTCCTTTTACTCCTAAATCAATTTGCGCATTTGCTGCACTTAATCCACCGAAAAGTGCTATTCCTAAAATAAGTTTCTTCATTTTTTTATTACTTAAGTCTGAGTTATAATAATTAATTCAAAAGTAAAGTTTTATTCATACAGAAGATTGATTTACACTTTAAAAAAATCAATAATGCTTTTTTGATTCACAATTTCTGTGCCTTTTTTGTTAAAAATTGATAAAATTTTAAGATTTACAAATATCATCTAAATATTCTAAAATAATTTTAGTTGCATTTGGTGAATTTTGAACAAAATCTCCAGCTTTTTTTCCACTTTCTTTTCGGAAATTTTCATCGTTCATCAAACGATTCATAATTGTATCAAATTCATGTCGATTAGCAATAGAAAATCCTCCGCCAACTTCTATCAAATCCACAGCTTCCTGAAATTTCTTGTATTTAGGACCAAAAACGACAGGATTTCCAAATGTTACAGCTTCTAACGTGTTATGAATTCCTGCACCAAAACCTCCGCCAATATAGGTAATATCTGCATAAGAATAGACTTTTGATAAAATACCAATTGTATTTAGAATAAATATTTTCGAATCGATTAACTCTTGATTGGATGTTTTTTCTAAATCAGAAAATTTAACAGCTTTTTGATTGATTTTATTCAGAAAAGAATTGATTTCAGCATCATTCAAATTATGTGGTGCAAAAACAATTTTCCAATCATTATTTAATTTTTGGTTGATTAAATTCACAAATAATTCTTCATCTTTTGGCCAAGAACTTCCAACAACAATTAATTTCGAATTTTGTTTAAAATCATTCATAAAATCCAATTCATTATCTTGATGAATGATCTGTTTGACACGATCAAATCGCGTATCGCCTGCAATTGTATTTTGTGTGATATTGATTGAATCCAGTAAATCTTTTGATTTTTGATTTTGAACAAAGAAATGATTTATCAAACTTAATTTTTTCGCAAACCAATTATTTCCGTCTTTTTTGAAAAAATTTTGACTCTCTCTAAAGATTGACGAAACCACTATTGTAGGAATGTTTTGCTGATGTAATTCGATAATCAAATTAAACCAATATTCGTATTTCACCAAAATCAAAATTTCTGGATGAAGCACTTTTATTAACTTTTCTGCATTTGATTTTGTGTCCAAAGGCAAATAAAAAATAACGTCTGCGCCTTGATAATTCTTTCTAATTTCATAACCAGAAGGAGAGAAAAATGAAACAGCAATTTTATGTGTTGGATAGTTTTCTTTCAATGCTTCGATCACTGGTCTACCTTGTTCAAATTCGCCTAAAGATGAACAATGTACCCACAAAACTTTATCGGTTTCTGAAATTTTAGAAGCTATTTTTTCTTCCCAATTTTTTCTTCCATCTACCCAAAGTTTTGCTTTTTCGTTAAAATTCGAAGCCAATTTTAGCGCCATTCCGTACGCCTTAATTGATGTGTTATAAAATCCTTGCACAATGTTGCAAAGTTAAAAATTTAGAATGAGCTTTTTTTGTACATTTGTTGTAATAATAACGACTTTTTAAAGTTGTAGATTTTGAAAGATTCATTAAGTTATGAAAAAAATACAAATGGTTGACTTACAAAGTCAATATCAAAAAATAAAAGGAGACGTTGATGCAGCAATTTTGAATGTTTTGGATTCGGCTGCTTTTATTAATGGACCAGAAGTAAAACAATTCGAAACTGAATTGCAAAATTACTTAAATGTAAAACACGTAATTCCTTGTGGAAACGGAACTGATGCGTTGCAAATTGCTTTGATGGCCTTAGGTTTAGAGCCAGGTGATGAAGTAATTACGGCAGATTTTACATTTGCTGCAACAGTAGAGGTTGTTGATTTATTGAAATTAAATTCGATTTTAGTTGACGTTGATTATGATACTTTTACAATTGATACAGAAAAATTAAAAGCGGCAATCACGCCAAAAACAAAAGCAATTATTCCAGTTCATTTATTTGGTCAATGTGCGAATATGGACGAGATTATGGCAATTGCAAAAGAACATAACTTATATGTTGTAGAAGATACTGCACAAGCTATTGGAGCGGATTACAAAGGTCGAAAAGCTGGAACAATTGGTCACATTGGTTGTACATCTTTCTTTCCTTCAAAAAACTTAGGTTGTTATGGTGATGGTGGAGCAATTTTTACAAATGATGATGATATTGCACATCGTTTACGTGGAATTGTAAATCACGGAATGTACAAACGTTACTACCACGATGAAGTTGGTGTTAACTCTCGTTTGGATTCTGTTCAAGCAGCAGTTTTACGTCGTAAATTACCTTTCTTAAATGATTATAACGCTGCTCGTAACAAAGCTGCGGCTTATTATACAGATGCTTTTAAAGATATTGATGCATTATTAACGCCTGTAAAAGGAGAAGACACAACTCACGTATTCCATCAATATACGTTACGTGTAACAAATGGTAAACGTAATGAATTACAAGCTTTCTTGACTGAAAAAGAAATTCCTGCGATGATTTATTATCCTGTTCCATTACGCAAACAAAAAGCGTATGATAACGGGCATTATAATGATGCAGATTTTCCAAATACAAACAAATTGGTAGAAGAAGTAATGTCTTTACCAATGCACACAGAGTTAGATGAGGAGCAATTGGCTTACATCACTTCTGCTGTTCGCGAATTTTTTGGAAAATAATTTATCCTAAAAATAATACGAAAAAGCTTCTGATTAGTTTCAGAAGCTTTTTTATTTTCCTAAATTTGATTTCACTATAAAAACTAAATATTAAAAATGAGTAAAATATTAGTAACTGGAGGTTTGGGTTATATTGGCTCGCACACAGTTGTAGCTTTACAAAATGCAGGTTATGAAGTTGTGATTATAGACGATTTATCGAACACAGAAATTGGTGTGTTGGATAAAATTACTTCTATTACTAGAACAAAACCAACTTATTTCGAGATTGATTTAAAAGATCAAGAAAAAGTAAACGAATTTTTCAAAACAAATAAAATAGATGGAATTATCAACTTCGCAGCGCATAAAGCAGTTGGAGAATCTGTTGAAAAACCGTTGATGTATTATCGAAATAATCTTTTAGGTTTAATTAATCTTTTGGATGCAATGAAAGATTTTGATGCTAATAATATTATTTTCAGTTCGTCTTGTACAGTTTACGGACAAGCGGATAAAATGCCTATTGATGAGCAAACTCCACTAAAAAAACCTGAATCTCCTTATGGAAAAACGAAACAAATGGGGGAAGAAATTTTAGAAGATTTCTCAGCAGCATTTGATAAAAATGTGATTTGTTTACGTTATTTCAATCCCGTAGGTGCACACCCAACAGCTAAAATTGGAGAATTACCAAAAGGAATTCCAAATAATCTAATTCCTTATGTTACACAAACTGCGGCTGGAATCAGAGAAGCATTATCAGTTTGGGGAGATGATTATCCAACGCGTGATGGAACGGCAATTCGTGATTATATCGATGTAAATGATTTGGCTGATGCACACGTAAAAGCCGTAACTCGTTTGATCGAAAATAAAAATAAAGCAAAGCTAGAATTCTTTAATCTTGGAACTGGAACAGGATCTACGGTTTTAGAAGTTGTTCACGCATTTGAGGATGCCAATGATTTGAAATTGAAATACGAAATCAAAGAGCGTCGCGCAGGAGATATTATCGAAGCTTATGCAAATAACTCTTTAGCAGAAAAAGAATTGGGTTGGAAACCTGAAACAAAATTATCAGAAAGTATGCGTACTGCCTGGGAATGGCAAAAAAGTTTAGAAAAATAAAAGATGATTCAATTACCAACAGCGGGTTTATTAGTTATTAAAAATAATAAACTGCTTTTGACATTTAGCAAAAATAAAAAAGCGTGGTATTTACCAGGTGGAAAAATTGATAAAGGTGAAAATTCTGACACAGCTTTGGTAAGAGAAATAAAAGAAGAATTGAGTTTGGATTTAGTAAGAGAAGAGCTCAATTTTTATTGTCATATTACAGCTGAAGCATATGGAGAACAGAATCTTTTGATGGAACAAGATTGTTTTCTGTACGATTTGAACGAAGAAATAAAACCAACAAATGAAATTGAAGCTTACAACTATTTTACTTTTGAAGAATATTTACAAGAAGAAATTCAAGTAATTGGTGTAATTAAAGTTTTTGAAAAATTGACAGAAGATCATTTATTGAACTAAAATAATTTCAAAAATAGAAGGCAATCCGTAATCGAGATTGCCTTTTATTTTTTATTATTTAGTCTTTTTCAAGATGTATTTATCTGTCAAATTTCCTGTAATTTCTTTTCCTTGTTGATCCAAAACTTTCAATCTGTTTTCTTCAACTTTCAACACTAATGGACTTATATTCGAATTTAAATGTAAAACATTTCCAGAAGCATCCCATTTATAAAATCCTTCGTCTTGATAAACTGTTTCTTTTCCTAAATATTCTTGCTCAATAAAAAAGTTACCATCTTTTTCCAATTCAACAATATATTTTATTCCTTCGCAATCGGCACAAGGTAAAATTCCTTCATATTTCCCAGCCCAATCCAACGAATTCATAGAATTGTGTTCTTTTTTTACAGCTTCTGTAATTTCTTTGAAAGAATCTGTATTTTTTTGTTCTTGTTGAACACCTTTTGATTGACAAGAGAATATAATGAAAGATGCGAAAATACTCGCGAAAATAGATTTTTTCATAAATTAATTTTATGATATTTTTAACAACAAATTTGATACCAAATTACGACTATATTTTTCTAACTTTCAACTAAAATTTTATAAAATGTTTCGCTCAAAAAAAATACAAACACCTCTTGGAGAAATGCTTGCAATAAAGTCGGAAAAAGGAATTTGTATGTTAGAGTTTTTTGATGGAAAATCGACCGAAAAACAACTCAAAGAAATAGAAAACTTGGGTGAAATTTTTGAAAAGGATGATGATATTTTGAATCGTTTAGAAAATGAATTGAACGATTATTTTAAAGGAAATTTAAAAGAATTTACCATTCCACTTGATTTGATTGGAACAGATTTCCAGAAAAAAGTTTGGAACGAATTAATCAAAATTCCATTTGGAGAAACAAGATCATACAAAGAACAATCGATAGCTGTTGGAGATTTATTAGCGATACGAGCAGTTGCAAATGCGAACGCAAAAAACAAAATTGCAATCGTAGTGCCTTGTCATCGCGTAATTGGCTCAGATGGTACGTTAACTGGATATGCTGGCGGAAAGAAACGCAAAAAATTTTTGTTGGAATTAGAATCGCAACAATTAAACGACACTATCTCACAAA
>NZ_DEVJ01000037.1:0-15658 GCF_002362875.1 Empedobacter sp. UBA3239
CTAAATGCACTACGGGTATTCTTATATCCCAAAGAGATCATACCATATATAGAGTTCACTTCTGAAGTTTCTCTAAAACTCGATGTTGTTGGATTATCTAAACTATTTCCAATAAAATAATAATTAGGAACAACTAATCCACCATTTGTAGAAGATGATAATCTACTTTGTGTTTTGTGTCTTCTGTTCACCCCTGCAAAAGCATTTAAGGAGAAGTCTCCCCATTTTTTATCAAAATGTATACGTCCTTCATAGTTCATCTCAGTAAACTTATAGTACGCTTCAGAATACTTTGACATTGCTTGAGATCCTACAGCAACACGTTCAGACACTTGCATATCATAAGTATCTCCCATTACATTTGCAACAGCATAAAGTCCTGGTGCGATGTCATATTTAAACTCTACATTTCCATAAAAACGATCTCTTTTATCTTTTGATGTATTTTCATACACTACCCAATATGGATTATCAGAATATGCAGGAGTTCCTTCATCCCAAGATGTTCTATTCCAAGAACGCTGATTCCCATTAGCTAATTTATAATCTCTTAACTTGTTATAATCTAACTGTCTTTGTCCCCATTGGAACATTTTTTGAGCAACTGAGTTATCCCCGTATCCTACTTCTGGTCTATTAAAACCATCCGTTCTTGTATAAGTTAAATTAGTCGTTACAGTAAATACATCACTAAATTTATTAGATAAGTTAATACCTGCTGTTGTTTTCTTTAATGTAGAATTAGGTACAATACCTGTTTGATTGACATTAGATAATGAAACTCTAAAATTAGTTGATTCATATGATTTTGCAAAGGATACACTATTAGTATAAGCAACACCTGTATTAAAGAATGATTTAGCGTCATTTTTTGAAGCTCTCCAAGGCGTTGTTTTCATGTAATCGCTAGCAAACTCAGGATCAAAAGCATACCATTGTAAAACTTCTTGATTGTTAAATCTTGGTCCCCAAGATTCATCTGTAGCATAATCTACAATTTGATAATCTTTACCTCCAATATTTACAGTTTCAAAGGTATCAGAAGCTCCACCCCCATATAAATTTTGAAGACTTGGAATTTGATTAATTGATTCAAAAGCAACACCAGTATTAACAACGATATCTTCTCTACCTTTTTTTCCAGTTTTTGTCTTGATCATGATTACTCCATTCACAGCACGAGAACCGTATAAAGCAGATGCAGGTCCTCCTTTTAAAACGTTGATAGACTCTACATCATCTGGGTTAATATCAAACGCTCCATCACCATAATCACGACCTCCGCCACCACGCTGAGTATTTGTATCATTAACATTATTATTAGCTAATGGAATACCATCAATAACTATTAAAGGTCTATTTTCTCCTGTAATAGATCCAATACCTCTTAACGTAATACGTGTAGAACCTCCTAAAGATGAAGGTGCAGTAATTTGTGCTCCAGCAACATTACCAGATAATGATTGTAAAGCATTACTACCTCTACCTGCTTGAATAACATCACCTTTCACTTCTTGAGAAGCATATCCTAAAGATCTTTTATCACGTGTAATACCTAATGCGGTTACAACCGCTCCTTCTAATTCTACTGTTTCAGAAGGCTTAAGAGTTACTTTATATTCTGAACCTGCACCAACTGAAAAAGTTTGAGTTGGTAATCCCATTGCTTCCACTGTTACTAAATCTCCTTGCTTAGCCTCAATACTAAACATTCCATTTTCATCAGTATAAGCTTCTTTTCCTGAAGTTGTTTTCACTACAGCATCAGCAACTGGAAAACCATCTGGATCTGTTACAGTTCCTGTAACAGTCTTTTCTTGTGCATATAAAGAAGCTCCTAAAAGAAGTCCTCCTAATACAAACAAGTTTTTTAAATTTCTCCTCATCTGTTAAAACATTTTTAAAACTATTATAAACTTAAGATTTCTCTAACATTTACAAAACTTTTTTATGCTAAATTTTGATAACTTTGTTAAAAAAATAAAAAATTGTATAAAGTTTTATCAAATCACGAATATGAAATAGGTTGTGATGAAGCAGGAAGGGGTTGTTTGAGCGGTCCTGTCGTAGCAGCAGCCGTTATTTTGGGAAATGATTTTGAAAATGATATTATTAATGATTCAAAACAATTATCTGAAAAGAAAAGAAATTCGTTGAGAACATTTATAGAAGAAAATGCTAAATATTGGGCAATTGGAATTGTTTGGCCAAATGAAATTGACGAAATAAATATCTTAAACGCTAGTTTTTTGGCTATGCATCGAGCAATAGATCAATTAGATTGTCCGAAAGATTTGATTGTTGTTGATGGAAATCGTTTTAATAAATATCATGATGTCCCACACAAATGTATTATAAAAGGTGATTCAAAATATATGAATATTGCGGCAGCATCTATTTTAGCAAAAACGTATCGTGATGAATATATGGAAAAAATCCATGAAGAATTTCCAATGTACGATTGGAAAAAAAATAAAGGTTATCCTACCAAAGCTCATCGTTTAGCGATAAAAGAATATGGAGCTACTCCTTATCATAGGATGACATTTAAATTATTACCAGATCAATTAAGCTTAGATTTATAAAAAGAGGTTGTTAATAAATTAACAACCTCTTAAAACTTAAAAAAATTAGTACAGTTTATTTCTTAGTCACTTTTTGCGAATAAGATTTTTTATCTGTTTTTATATTTAATAAATATACTCCTTTTGGATATTTAGATAAATCTATTTTTGATTCTTTTTTATCTATCTTATTTGTTTCTACTAACAATCTACCTGACATATCAAAAACTTGATAGCTAACAATTTTTTCTTTACTTGATAGTGTAACAAAATCAGTAGTAGGATTAGGGTAAATATTAAACTCAACTTTATTTAAATCTTCTAATCCTAAAGAATTACAATTAATTTGTGCCGCCCATCCTTTTAACTCTAATCCACCATCTGATCTAAAACGAATTGTAATTGCTCCAGAGTCATCTGTAGAAACGAATGGTCCAGGAATTTTATTTCCGTTTAATTCTTTTCCATTTTCAAATAATTTTGAAGCATTACTAGATGTTCCATTATATACATTCATATAATCATAAACTCCATTTTCATCAGCAGGTTCTACATCAAACTCTGTAAAAGTGATTGACACTTTTTCGCCCGCAACAAGAGGTTTAAATACTTTTATAAAATTCTCATTAGGCGAATAGTTTCCATTTGCTCCACCAGAATCATAATAAATATCTCCATTACAATAATCTCCAGGAATTTCAATAATTGATGTTACAGAAGAAGAATTAGATGTTGCTGTACATTTATTTGCTACTTCAATTCTGTAGTATGCATTTCGATCTAAATTTTCAAACTTTAATATTTTTGATGTCGTTTCTTTCCATTGAGCTTCTGTATCACCAATTTTCTGAAACTTATAAATCCAAACAGTTCCTACATCATCATTTAACGTATATGTAATATTTTGTCCTTCAAGAGAACCTGTTACAGATTTTATTGTTTGTTGACAAGTCATACTACAATCTGTACTTAAACAAATTTTACCGTCAACAGTAGCACGAATTAAATTCCCTGGTTGTTCTCCAAAACCATTTGAGAAATTAATACCAACTCCTCCTATTAAATGACAATAACTCATAATTGTACCTTTATCAGCATAAGGTATTGGTCCTGTAGGACAAGTACCTTCTGCTAAATCTGGATTAGCTGTAGGTGCGCAACCATCTATAGCTGTACCATCTCCATTCCATGAACATGCATGTGTATGAGGCGAACCTAATGCGTGCCCCATTTCATGTGTCATCGCCATAATTGTCCAAGAATAAACAGGCACATTATTATAAGTCATGTTAATTCCTGAATAAGCAAAATGATATTCATTATTACACATTGAATTTAGATAAGCAACAGAAGTTGTAGATGGATAATTAACCAAATGCGCTAAATCTCCATCAAAATCTGTTCTTGTTGTTCTAAATTTATTTAACTGAGCACTATAATTACCTGTATATGGATCTTGTTCTTTCCAAATCATCACTTTAGATAAAGAAGTTCTGATGTAATCATTTGTATAAAGTGTCGCAATATTATTATGGATAGCTGTTAACCAATTCAGTGTTTTTGTTTCGTCTAAACCATTTTGCTTATATGGAGCATATGCAATCTCATAATAAACACGAACACATTTTTCAGTCATTTCATTCGTTGTCTTCTTTAAGATTTTTGGATCATAATTAGGTTTGTAGTTTTTATTTTCTTCTAATTGATCAACAGCACACTTTACGTTACTTTTTGCTTCTACATTATATGAAGAATACGTTACATATTCTTCAGAATTTTGTAATTTACCAATAACCACATCTCCTAGAGCAGTAGATGAAGCAACACCAATCACTTGATCTTCGAAAATAGAAATTGCAACAACAGAGGTTTTATCGCCTTGGATAATTCCTTGATAATACAATCCTGGTTTGTAATTAATTAATTTATTATTTTGATCGACTGCTTTAAAATTATCCGTAAACAATGCATCATTCTTTACTAATTCTAAACTAATTTGACGACCTTCAAACGGAACATCTAATGTTAAAGAAGTTGGTTTTGATTGATATAATTTAGTTAATTCCGCTTTTTCTAAATTAAAAACAGAAACTCCTTTTGCAAAGTCTGCAAATTGATTCCCTTTTTGTTGAATTACATCGCTGAATACATCATACGATTTGAAACTGCGACTCGTTAATTTAGCTTGCTCTACTTTTTTAGCAATCGGCCTTTCTTGACCAAAAGTAAGCGTACTAAATACGAACGCAATTAATAGTAAAATTAATTTCTTCATATTTATTTTGTGTTAATTGTTGTAAATATATTGCTTTTCAAATTTTATAGCACAAAAAAAAAGTAGATAAATTATCTACTCTTTTAATATTTAACAGAAAAAATCTTCTTAAATCCTCACAACATCTGGAACTAATATCTCATATTTTCCCCCGTTTCGCATGACATCACGAACAATACTTGAACTGATGTAAGCTTTACCAGAAGATGTTAATAAAAAGATTGTTTCGATATTATGATTGGTAATTGCTCGGTTTGTGTGCGCAATCGCTTTCTCAAATTCGAAATCGGCTGGATTACGAAGTCCTCGTAAAATAAATTGTGCATTTACTTCATCACAAAAATCGACAGTCAGACCTTTGTAAGCCATTACTTCTACATTTTCGAATTTCGCAACCGAATCTTCAATAAACTTAATTCTTTGCTCCAAAGAGAACATATAATTCTTCGATGAATTTGTTCCAATTGCAACAATAATCTTGTCAAATAAAGGAACTGCACGCTCTATAATATCTAAATGCCCTAAAGTAATTGGATCAAAAGATCCAGGAAAAACGGCTATTCTATCCATGCTGAAGGTCTATTTAAAGCAAATTCTATTTCACTATCCATCAAATCTTCCAAAGCAATTCCTGCATGAGCAGCTTGCTGAGGAAAAATACTTGCAGGAGAAAAACCTGGCAACGTATTCATTTCAATAAAATGCGGCTCTCCGTTTACAATAATATATTCTGAACGCGAAAAACCAGACATATTAATACATTTATATGCTTTAGCCGCAATTTCTCTTACTCTTGCTTCAACTTCTGGTGTTAAACGAGCTGGTGTAATTTCGTCAGACAAACCATTATATTTTGCATCATAATCAAAAAATTCTGTGTGCGAAACAATTTCTGTAATTCCCAATACCATTGTTTCTCCTTTGTAATTTAAAACTCCGACCGATATCTCAGTTCCATCTAAGAAAGATTCGATCAAAACTTCTTTATCTTCAAGAAAAGCTTTTTGCATTGCAGCTTCAAATTCATCTTCTTTATGAACTTTCGAAATTCCTAAACTAGATCCTGAACGATTTGGTTTCACGAAACAAGGTAAACCTACTTGATCGATAATTTCTTTTGCAGAATATTGATCACCTTGATTAATATAAATTGATTTCGCATGTGGAATTCCATATTTACTCAATACTGCAATACAATCTTTTTTATTAAATGTTAAGGCAGATTGATAAAAAGGACATCCATTATATGGTAAACCAATCATTTCAAAGTACGCTTGCAAATAACCATCTTCTCCTGGCGTACCATGAATTGTATTAAAGACTACATCAAACGTAATTTTTTCTCCATTTTTTTCAAATGAAAAATCACCTTTATTGATTGGGTATTTTTCGCCTTCAATTTCGGCAAACCAACCTTCTTTTAAGATTCGAACCCTTGTTCTGTCGTACTTTTCTGGATTTAGACTTGAGTAAATTAACTCGCAACTTTTCAACGAAATCACGCTTTCATCCGTATATCCACCTGCTACAACTGCTACTCTTAACATGTTTAATTTAAAATTTATTCAAATATAGAACTTTGACATCAATCATAAATATTATTTTTAAACTATATTTGTGCGACAATTTATCATTTCAATGAAAGGAGTTAAATCAATCATTCAAGTTTTGCTGAATGTAGCTATTGTAATAGCGCTATCATTTGGGCTTTACCATTTTATTTTTAACGTTTGGTTAGATTCGTATACAAATCACAATGAATTTGTTGAAGTTCCGGATTTATCAAAAATGAATATTACTGATGCTACAGCTAAGTTAGAAGAACTTGGTTTGACATACGAAGTAGATAGTTCTCGTTTTGATCCAAATACGAAACCTTTTGCAATTATGGATTTTTATCCAGCAGCAGAATCGCGTGTAAAAGAAGGTCGTCGTATCTTTATTAAATCAAATCCGAAAACTTATCGTCCAGTTGAATTACCAGATTTAATTGGAAAATCAAAACGTTTGGCGTTTACACAATTAGAAATTTCTGGTCTTAAAATTGGAAAAATCATTTACGAACCAGATTTAGCAAAAGATGCAGTTCTTAAAATATTATACAACGGAAAAATTGTAAAAGCAGGCGAACAATTACCTCGTTTTGCAACAGTTGATTTGGTATTAGGACGTGGAATGTTATCTGGTGTTAGAATGCCTAATTTGGTTAATTTAACATTGACAGAAGCTAAAAAATCAATTAAAGATAATTTCTTCGAGATTGGTCAAATCAAATTTATTGGAGCTTCTCATGATACAATCAATGCAAGAGTTGTTTATCAATTCCCATTTGCTACGGATACTTACGATCAAGGTCAGCCAATTGATATTTGGTTATCAACAGAACCTCGCGATAAAATTAGAACACAATTAAAAGAATTGGATGTTCAGTACAAAAACTTTGGCGAAGATACTATTAGCGGTTCTCAATATAGAGATATTATAACACAAAAAGCTGAAAAGCAAATCAAAGATATGCAACAGCAACAACAAAATAATCCAACAACAGAGCAACTAAAGCCTACAGAAACGCCTAAAGCTCCAGAAGAGATTATTATAGAATAGAAAGAGAATAAATGACAGAAGATTTAGAAGATTTCTTACAAGAGGAAAACGACAATAAATTATACGAACATTTTTCAATAACGGTTGACAAAGGTCAATCGTTATTGCGTATAGATAAGTTCTTAATGGTTAGAATTGAGAACGCAACAAGAAATAAAATTCAACAAGCAGCTGATAACGGAAACATTTTAGTGAACAATGAATCTGTAAAATCGAATTACAAAGTAAAGCCTGGAGATTTTATTCAGATTATGTTAGAAACTCCTCCACGCGAGAATGAAGTTATAGCAGAAGATATTCCGATCAAAATTATTTACGAAGACGATCAAGTTGTCGTAATTGATAAAGAACCTGGAATGGTTGTTCACCCTGGACATGGAAATTATACAGGAACTTTGGTAAATGCCTTAAAGTTTCATTTTGATAATTTACCATCAATGTCAGATCAAATGGAGCGTCCTGGTTTGGTACACCGTATCGATAAAGACACAAGCGGACTTTTGGTTATTGCGAAGACAGAAGTTGCGATGACAAGTTTAGCAGAACAATTTGCAGCTCACACAACAGACCGTTTATACAATGCTTTGGTTTGGGGAGTTTTGGCAGAACAAGAAGGAACAATTACAGGACATATTGGTCGACACTTAAAAGATCGTATGCAAATGGCAGTTTTTCCTGAAGGAGATCAAGGTAAACATGCTGTGACACATTATAAAGTAATGGAGAATTTTTCTTACGTTACATTGGTCGAATGTAAATTAGAAACAGGTCGTACACATCAAATTCGTGCTCATTTCAAACATTTGGGACATCCATTATTCAATGATGCTCGTTATGGTGGAGATCGCATTTTGAAAGGAACAACATTCAACAAATACAAACAGTTTGTTGACAATTGTTTTGCAGCTTGTCCTCGCCAAGCCTTACACGCACGCACATTAGGATTTGATCATCCTACAACAGGAGAACGTATGTATTTCGAATCTCCGATGCCTGCTGATATGATAGATATTTTAGAACGTTGGAGAAATTATTCAGTAAACTCTGTTCATGCAACAGAACCTGATGAAAAAATTGATCGCAACGCAAAAGAAATGGAATAGATTTATTTTTAATTATAAAGCACTTCTACGGAAGTGCTTGTCTATTTCTATATATAAACTTACACGATTTTAATCAATGAATTTTTCAGAATTAAATATAATTGAACCAATTTTAAAAGCAATTGAAGAAGCTGGATATACAGAACCAACCGAAATTCAAGAGCAATCTATTCCTTTAGTTTTAGAAGGAAATGATATTATTGGTTGCGCACAAACAGGAACAGGAAAAACGGCATCTTTTGCAATTCCTATTCTACAAAACTTAACAAATTCTCCGAGTAAAGGAAGAAAAATTAGAACATTAATTTTAACGCCAACACGTGAATTAGCCATTCAAATCAACGAAAGTTTCAAATTATATGGTAAAAATTTACCATTAAAACATTTAGCGATTTTTGGAGGTGTTAATCAAAATCCACAAATTGGAGCCATCAAAAATGGTGTTGATATTTTAATAGCAACGCCTGGTCGTTTGTTGGATTTGATTGGTCAAGGACATTTAAAAATTAATCAAATAGAGATTTTTGTTTTAGATGAAGCCGATCGTATGTTGGATATGGGATTTGTTCATGAAATCAAAAAGATTTTAGAAATCATTCCAAAAGAAAGACAATCACTTTTCTTTTCGGCAACAATGCCAAAAAACATTCGAAAATTTTCTCATTCAGTTCTTCGTCGTCCAAAAGAAGTCAGCGTAACACCTGTTTCTTCGACTGCCGAAACGGTTGAGCAATTTGTTTATCATGTAGACAAAGACATGAAAGTAAAACTTTTGGTTAGCATTTTAAATGAACATCCAGAAGATCGTACCTTGATTTTTACACGTACAAAACACGGCGCAAATCGTTTAGTAAGACACTTGGAAAAAGTAGGAATTCCAGCTGCTGCAATTCATGGTGATAAATCTCAAAATGCTAGACAACGTGCTTTAAATGATTTCAAAGAAGAAAAATTAAAAGTATTAATTGCGACTGATATTGCTGCTCGTGGAATCGATATTGATCAATTACCTTATGTGATCAATTACGAATTACCGAATGTTCCTGAAACCTATGTACACCGAATTGGACGTACTGGTCGTGCAGGACGTGAAGGAAAAGCTATTTCTTTATGTGCTGCTGACGAAAGAGGAGATTTGGCAAATATTGAGAAATTAATTGGTAATTATGTAACAGTAATTAAAACGCCAAAAGAGTTTTATAAATTACCTGACGCGAATAGCAACAATAATAATTTCAAGAAAAATAATACTGGTTTTAAACCTAAAAAAGATACAAAACCAAAGAATCCTCATCGAGGAAGAAGAAAATAATTTATAAAAAAATCACTTCGAAATGAAGTGATTTTTTTTGCTTTACAGATAAATTGAAATTATTTCTCTTCAGCATATTTATCTACAATCATACTCAATGCACCATCAGTTGTAATATTACACGCCGTCCCAAAACTATCTTGTAATGCGAAAATAGTCAAGATTAAAGCGACTCCAGCTTCATCAAATCCTAAAACATTTGAAATTAATCCTAACGAAGCGACAACTGTTCCACCCGGGACTCCAGGTGCACCAACAGCAAAAACGCCTAAAAGCAAGACAAAAGTTACCATTGTTCCAACATCTGGAATATGACCATATAAGACTTGCGAAACCGTCATCACAAAGAAAACTTCCGTCAAAACCGAGCCACATAAGTGTGTATTCGAGAAAAATGGAATCGTAAAATTAGAAATCGTAGGTTTTATTACCTTACTATCATTCACCGCTTTTACCGCAACTCCCAAAGACGCCGCCGAAGACATTGTTCCAACTGCCGTTAAATAAACAGGTGGATAGAATTTTAAAAGTTTGAATGGATTTGTCTTATGATAAAATCCTGCGATTGTATACATTAATGTCATCCAAACAAAATGACCTATAATAACGATTAAAATTACTTTCAAGAAAATTGGTAATTGTTTTTCAATAGAACCTTCATAACTCAAAATTGCAAAATTTGCAGCAATGAAAAAAGGTAAAATCGGAATCAAAACTTTATTTACCAAAAAAATTACAATGTCTTTGAATTGATCAAAAATCTTTTCTAATTCCTTCGCTTTTGTAATCAAAATTCCCATTCCTAACATCAACGAAATAACCAACGCTGTCATCACCGAAAAAATTGGCGGAATATCTAATTGAAATAAAATTTTTGGAACTTCTCGCAACGAATCAACAGAAGTTGGAATGGATAAGTTTGGAATGATTTGATAACCTCCAATTATCGAAAATAACCCCGCTCCTATTGAGGATAAATATGCAATTAATAATGAAAAACCTACTATTTTAGCAGAACCTTCTCTTAATTTCGTAATTGAAGAGACGATAAAACCAATTACAATTAAAGGAACCAAAAAGAAAATTAATTGCCCTGTAAAATATTTTAAGGATAAAACAACTTGAATTATATTTTCGTTCAGATAATTTCCTAAAATCAAACCGGCAATCACACCCAAAAGCAATCGAAATAATGTATTGCTCGCAATCTTTTTTAACATTTGACACAAAATTTACGACAAATATAAACTCTATTAATTTAATAGACTAAATGTATTTTAGGAAATATTTTTAATTCTATTAACACTCCTCTCTCACAAACTGAATTGCCAAATTAAGTACATTATTGGAAACAATTTTGATGAAATCTTCTCGATCTAAATAGGGATAAAAATATTTTTTATTCAATGTTGTATGACCATTTGTGATCGAAATCCAAACCGTTCCAACCTCTTTTCCATCTTCACCTTTATTTGGACCAGCGACACCAGTTGTAGAAATACTAATATCCGTTTTTAATTGATTTCGAACACCTTTAGCCATTTGTTCAGCAACTTTTTCCGAAACAACTGTAAATTCATCAATATCAGATTGATTTACATTGAGCAAATTTACTTTTACCGAAGTGTCGTATGAAACAATAGTTCCGAAATAATAAGCAGAACTTCCCGAAACAGATGTGATTAAACTTGCAACATTTCCTCCAGTACAACTTTCGGCAGTCGAAATTGTCAATCCTTTTTCTTTTAAAACATCACCCAAAACTTGTTGCGCATTTCCAGAATTTTCTGAAATTAGATAATTACCAGCAATTAATTTGAATTGATTAATCTGATGTTGAATTTCATTTTGTAAAAATTCTTTATCTGTTCCAAACGCTGAAAATCGTAAATCAATAGAAGTTCGATTCGGTAAATACGCCAAATGAATAAATTCGGGCAAATTATTTTCCCAATCTTCTAACAAAATTGCTAAATCACTTTCAGGAATTCCACTCACCAAAATATCACGATGAACAATAATTTCTGATTGAAATTGGTCTTGTAATTTTGGAATAATTTCGTCACGCATCAAACCTTTCATTTCAAAAGGAACGCCTGGTAAATTGATGATAATTTTATCATTAATTGTAGTCCAAAGACATGGTGCTGTTCCATATTTGTTCTGAATAAATATAGACTTTTCTGGAATTAACGCTTGATCTTGATTCAAACTATTTAACTCTTTTGAGTAACCTCTGGCAACAAATAATTGAACAATATTTTCTAAAACTTTAGGCTCTTTAACTAGTTCACAATTCAAAAATTGACACAAAGCTGTTTTAGTTTTATCATCTTTTGTTGGTCCTAAACCTCCTGTTACAATTACAATATCTGATTTAGAAATTCCTCGTTCGAAAGCTTCAATAATACGACTCATTTCGTCTTGAACAGAAATAATTTCTTCCACTTCAATCCCAATCGTATTCAATTGTTTGGCGATAAATGCAGAATTAGTATCTACAATTTGACCAATTAATATCTCGTCACCAATTGTGAGTAATGTCGCTTTAATTTTCATATATAAAAAAACTTGCTTAAAGTTAAGCAAGTTTGATTTCATTATTTATATGATTTTATTTTCTATCTACACCTTGATTATGTAATTCGCGCTGTTTTTGATTATCCTCTTCAATCATTCTCATAAATTCTGAATAGGATACCTTTTGTAACTTATTATTTATTGTAAAAATTGGTGCTTTTTTTAATTCTTTTTTCTTTGTCGCATTCCACGAAATCATCACTTCTACATCATCTTTCGTGTATTTATAATTCAATTCTAAAATCAAACCTTTTGTACCATAATATTTATCTGGCGAATACGAATAAGGAATTGAAGGCGCATACCAAGCAATAACATCAACATCTTTGTATTTCCCGATTGCTTCTTTGGTTTCGATTCCAAGAATAGTTTTACTTTTTCCAGTATCAGTAAAATTTACATAATTAAGCGAATCATAAATGATCATTTTCTTTACAAACAAATCTGTTTCATTGTAAAAAACTTTCTCTTTGTAATCAAAAATTGGTTTTTCTCCTATATCTGGACTAATTCCCATTGAACCTCCTTGTGCTTGTTGAGAATTATCTATTTTTTGAATATTCACTGATTGACTTTGAGTTTTATTATAGGAAAATTGATAATTAATCGAAGGAATATTTTTAGACATTTCTAAAACTTCGTCTCTTTGTTTTTGATCTGGATAATATTGTTTCAAATTTTCTAAAGCTTTATCCGTAAAATGAATTTGAGGTTGAACTTCGTATTCAATTTCATAAAATTGAGCATTTGCGATACTAGAAATCAGAATAATTAGTGCGATTATTTTTTTCATTTTAGTCCTTTTTTTCTATTCCTTGATTGTTAGCGTCATTTCTTTTTTTATCAAGGTCATCCCAAATTCTCTCTAATTCATCGCTCGAAACTCTATTTCCTTTTGTCGGAACAATAAATTTGAATTTAGGTTTTTCTTTGATGTAATTTGCTTTATAAACTCCAAAATATTTCCCCATTCCATCTTCATAAGAAATTTCAAGATCAAGGACTAAACCGCCTGGACTTTTGAAATTAATAAGCATCAAATCTGTTTTAATTTCTGGAACAAACCAAGCTACAAATATTCTGTCATTAAAATTTGCTGTTGCTTTTTGTACTTTATATCCGAGAATATTTTTTGTTTCATTTGATAATTTCCAATCAAGATTATTTATATTATCGTAAACAATATATTTTTTTCCATAAACATCTTGTTGCATCAACGTTTCTTGTTTTGCATGATTGAAATAAGTTGTTCCAAAATACATATATGGTGCACTTTTCTTGATAAAAACAATCTGTCCTTGCCCATTCTGAACTTTTGGTAATTCAATTACGTTTGCTTCATCTTTATTCAAAATAAATTTAAAATCTAAAGCAGGAGGATTTTCATTCTGATAGATATTTTGTTTTCTTACTTCAGGATCAGAAATCTCTTTATAAAAATCTAAACCTTTTTCATTGTATTTTACTTTAATCTGAGTCTCATATTCTACTTCATAAATCTGAGCATTTGCAAAACTTGAAATAATAATGATGATAATTAGTGTTAATAGTTTTTTCATAGTAGTTTAATTAAGATTTAAATATAATAAAAAAGAGACACAATAACTTGTGTCTCTTTAAAATATGATGAAATAATTTTGATTATAAAATATGTTTCTCTGCATGATAAGAAGAACGAACCAAAGGTCCTGATTCTACATGACGGAATCCTAATCCACGAGCGAAGTCTTCATATTTTTTGAATTGTTCTGGCGTAATAAATTCTTTCAAAGGCAAATGTTTTTTCGTTGGTTGTAAATATTGACCAATTGTAATGACATCTACATTTGCATCAGCAACTTCCTGAATTGTTTCAAAAACTTCGTCTTCAAACTCACCTAAACCAAGCATGATTCCAGTCTTTGTACGACGTTGACCTGCTTCTTTTGCATAACGTAGAACTTCTAACGAACGATCATATTTTGCTTGAATACGAACTTCTCGTGTTAAACGACGAACCGTTTCCATATTATGAGAAAGCACTTCTGGTGCAGCTTCTACAATACGATCGATGTGTTTTTCAATTCCTTGAAAATCTGGAATCAAAGTTTCCATCGTTGTTCCTGGGCTAATTCTACGAACAGCATGTATCGTTTCTGCCCAAATAATAGATCCCATATCTTTTAAATCGTCACGGTCAACAGACGTTAAAACCGCATGTTTTATTTGCATTAATTTGATAGAACGCGCTACTTTTTCTGGTTCTGCCCAATCAACTTGCTCTGGACGACCAGTTTTTACACCACAAAAACCGCATGAACGCGTACACACATTTCCCAAAATCATAAATGTCGCAGTTCCTTCACCCCAACATTCGCCCATATTAGGACAACTTCCACTTTGGCAAATGGTGTTCAATTTATATTTATCAACTAAACCTCTTAATTCGCGATGTTTTTTTCCCGTAGGCAATTTTACACGCAACCATTCAGGTTTTTTTACTCTTCCATCTGGTAATAGCTCAACACTCATACATTACTTTTCTGATTGGCTAATTTACAAAGTTTTTTCGAAAGCTATTACATCCTAAATAAATGAAATAAAAATATAGTTTTTAACATTTTTTGGAATATTATTTGGATTTTAATCAGTTAAAATCAATAACAAATGAAAAAATCAATTATCCTTACACTTATTTTTAGCTCAGTAATTTATAGTTGCGAAACAAAGACAGATAAAGAACTTATAAAAACTGAAGAAGCAACAACTGATCATAAAGATTCAACTATTCAAAAAGAACCAATAAACTCATCAGATACAAATATTATTGATACGCATAATGCGAAAACTTCTATTGATTGGGTAGGAACTTATGATGGAATTTTACCATGTGCTGATTGTCCTGGAATTAAAACAACTGTAACTTTAAATAAAGATGAAACTATAAAAGTAGTTTCTGAATATATGAAAGGGAACCAAAAATTAATAGATGAAGGTCATTTCCAATGGACTGCTGATAATAATGCTTTGTATTTAGATACAAAAGATAAAAATCGACATTTTTATAGAGTAGGTGAAAATAAACTAATTATCCTATCTCAAGAAGGTGAAGATATCAAAGGTCCATTAGCAGATAAATACATTTTATTAAAAAAGTAAGATTATTAAATCAATATGAAAGACAGTAATTAAGCTGTCTTTCATATTAAAATAAGTTTAATTGGCACTCTCCTTTAAAGTG
>NZ_DEVJ01000021.1:0-38884 GCF_002362875.1 Empedobacter sp. UBA3239
CAAAATGCACAACGGGTTTACTTTATTTTCTTTTGATAAAACATCTAAAGTAACATTGTCTGAGTGAAAATATTTAATATGATGTAAGCTAATTATTTCTCGTTTATTGATGCGAACAAAATCTTTTTCGGGTAACATTTCTGATAATGCATCGAGTGTGATATTTTTCAAAATCAAGAACGATAAATCTTGATAATAAACCATTTTATCACGGCTGTCAACGGTAGAAGTTGTAATGTACAAAATTTGATTAAACTGCAACAAAATTTTTCCTTTGTCTGAATTTAATTGTACAAAATTATTTTGTGTCGAAAAATTATTTTGTAAACGTTTTTTTACCTTGTCAACAGCTTGTTGTAAACGCTCTTTTTTGATTGGTTTTTGAATATAATCTGTCGCATCTAAATCAAAAGCATCAACAGCATATTCCTTATAAGCAGTGGAAAAAATAAACGGTTTTTCTTTTAATAAATTAGCGATCTGTAAACCATTTATTTTAGGCATTTCGATATCTAAAATACAAAAGTCAAAATCAAGATTTTCAATTTCGTTAATGAATAATTCAGGATTAACATAAGCTTTCACAACTTCGATGTCTTCCATTTGTTCACACAACATTTTCAGGTACTTTAAACCAAGAATTTCGTCGTCAATTAGTATGCATTTTAGTGTAAAACTCATGTAGATTTATTTTTAAGTTGGCTACAAAAATATCTTGTTCAATAGTTTTAGAAAGTGAAAAATCGTCGTCGTAAACCATTTTCAAGCGGTGTTCTAATGATTGACTTCCATGTCCGCCAGTTTCTTTTTTCAAACTATTTTTTGGAGAGATTTTATTGATGACTTGAATTTGAAATGATCTATTATTCAATTCAAGCATAATTTTTATGAATGAATTTGCTTGTTGAAAATCGGTATGTTTGAAAGCATTTTCAATAAAATCAATACTTAATAAAGGTAAAATAATTTTTTCTTGATAGTAAGGTGAAGTTTCATCAATTTTGGTTTTAACTTGAAAATCAAACAAAGGCGAAACTTTTACTTTATTAATTTCAATAAAGTTTTTAGTGAAATCTATTTCATCTTTTATCGTCACAAAATTGTCTTTGCTTTCGTACAAAATATAATCCAACACATTTGCCAATTTATCAATCGTATAATAGGTTTGGTACGCATTGGATTGAATCGAATTGAGAATATTTTTGAACAAATGTGGATTCAATTTTGCTTCGTATGACTCTAGTTTTAACTCGTCAACTTTTATAGATAAATTGTCTAAACGTTGCGTTTGTTCATGACTTATTTTTTTCTCAGATTTTAATGAATGGATTAAATATGTAATCATAATGATTAGAAAAAAAATCAATGCAATAATGAGATAAAGTAATATGATAGGAAGTTGAATCATGTGAAAAATTCTAACTCAAAGATAGAATAATTTATGAATAAAAAAATCCAGAAAGTAGAACCTTCTGGATTTTTAGAAATATGGTGAAAGAAATTATTAAGCGTAATATTTTGCTTTTAATTCTTTTACTTTTGGATCATCTAAGAATTCATCATACGTCATATAACGATCGATGATTCCGTTTGGGGTTAACTCGATAATACGGTTACAAGTTGTTTGAATCAATTCGTGGTCATGAGAACCCATTAAAATTGTTCCTTTGAAATTAACCAAAGAATTATTCAATGCTGTAATCGATTCTAAGTCTAAGTGACCTGTTGGCTCGTCTAACAATAATACGTTTGCACGTAATAACATCATGCGAGAGAACATACAACGCATTTTTTCACCTCCTGATAAAACAGAAGATTTTTTAAGAGCTTCGTCTCCTGAGAATAACATTTTTCCTAAGAAACCACGCATAAATTCTTCGTGACGTTCATCGTCTGATTCTGTATATTGACGTAACCAATCAACCAAGTTGATATCTTCTTTGAAGAAATCTGTATTATCTAAAGGTAAATACGCTTGTGTTGTTGTAATTCCCCAAGTAAAATCTCCAGAATCTGGCTGAGCTTTTCCTGAAAGAATTTCGAAAAATTGAGAAACCGCTTTCGAGTTACGAGAGAAAATACCAATTTTATCACCTTTTTTCAAGTTGATGTTTGCATCTTTAAATAAAACTTCTCCATCTACAGAAGCAGATAAATTGTTTACTTCTAAGATTTGATCACCAGCCTCACGCGATTGTTCCCAGATAAGTGCTGGATATCGACGAGAAGAAGGTTTGATATCTTCGATATTTAATTTCTCGATCATTTTTTTACGAGAAGTCGTTTGTTTTGCTTTAGCAACGTTAGAAGAGAAACGAGCAATGAAATCTTGTAATTCCTTTTTCTTTTCTTCTGCTTTTTTGTTTTGTTGCGCACGTTGTTTTGCAGCTAACTGAGAAGATTCGTACCAGAATGTATAGTTACCTGAATATAAATTTAATTTAGAGAAATCTAAATCACAAATATGCGTACAAACCGCGTCTAAGAAGTGACGGTCGTGCGATACAACGATTACAGTATTCTCGAAATTACCTAAGAAATCTTCTAGCCATTGAATTGTATTAACGTCCAATTCGTTGGTAGGCTCATCTAAGATTAACACGTCAGGATTTCCAAATAAAGCTTGTGCAATCAAAATACGAACTTTTGCTTTATTATCTAAATCTCCCATTAATGTATAATGCATATCTGAATCAATTCCTACATTCGATAATAATGTAGCTGCATCAGATTCTGCATTCCATCCGTTCATTTCTTCATAAACGACACCTAATTCTCCTGCTTTGATACCATCTTCTTCAGAAAAATCTGGTTTTGCATATAAAGCATCCATACGTTCTTTAATATCGTATAATACTTTATTTCCACGTAAAACAGTATCCAATACTGTGTATTCGTCATATTTGAAGTGGTTCTGTTCTAAAACAGACATTCGTTTTCCTTTTTCAAGACTAACTTGTCCTGAAGTTGGATCGATTTCACCTGATAATATTTTTAAGAAAGTAGATTTTCCTGCTCCATTGGCACCAATTATCCCGTAACAGTTGCCATTTGTAAATTTTATATTAACTTCGTCGAAAAGTACACGCTTGCCGAATTGAAGCGATAAATTAGAAACATTTAACATAATTTTTGGTATGATGTTTGTTTGACTTTCCGGCAAAGTTACAAATTTTAATTGGAATAAAATAAAGTGCAGAAAGAAGTTACGATTAAGAATAAACGTGCAAGGTTTGAGTATGAATTATTAGATTCTTACGAAGCCGGCATCCAATTATTTGGGACTGAAATAAAATCTATCCGAATGGGAAAAGCTTCAATTACTGAAAGTTTTTGTCAAATAAAGGATGGAGAACTCTATATTGTCAATATGTTTATTGACGAATATGATTGGGGAACATACTTTAATCATAAAACTAGACGAGACAGAAAACTTTTATTACAAAAATCTGAGTTGCGAAAATTAGAACGCAAAACGAAAGAAACTGGATTAACAATTGTAGCAACCACGCTATTTATAAACAATAAAGGGTTGGCAAAATTGAAGATATATTTGGCAAAAGGGAAGAAACTTTTTGACAAAAGAAACACAATAAAAGGAAAAGATTTGAAAAGAGATTTGGATAGAATGATAAAGAATTCTTAAATTTGTCTTATAATTGTATAAAAATTAAGTAAAATTTAATATATTTAAAACGCTAAATATTTGATAATGAAAAAGTTTAATCTATTATTATCTGCAGTAGTATTATTCCTAGCGGGTAATTCTTTTGTAGATGCTCAGAATTCTAAGAATCCTTGGGCAATTACAGTTGGTGCTCATGCAGTTGATCACAACTCGATCACTGGACCATTCAACCAGTATTTCAAAACAGATAATTGGGATATCGTTCCTCCTTTATCTAAATTATCTATTATTCGTAACTTAAACAGATCTTTTGATGTTGATTTAACTGCTTCTGTAGGTGAAGTTGATAACAACAGATTACGTGTTAAAGATGAATTATTTATTAATGCTGGTTTAGGTTTACGTTATAAATTAGCTAATGGCTATATCTTAAAAGAAGATTCTTGGTTTGACCCATATATCCGTGTAGGTGCTGGTTACCATAGATATGATTACACAGGATTACAATTCCCATTAACTGCTTATTATGGTAATGGAGATGGAAACGAAACATACCAATTAACTGAAGTTGAAGATTTAGAGAAAAATCATTTTGTAGCATCTTTAGGAGCTGGAATTAACTTTTGGTTTACTAAAAATTTTGGTTTAAATGTTGCTTCTGATTACAACTGGTTACCAGCTTACGGAGGAAACAATTATTTCGATTTCTTCCAACACACAGTAGGTGTTACTTTCCGTTTCGGAAAACAAGATAGAGATAACGACGGTATTCCTGATGACGAAGATGCATGTCCAGATGATCCAGGTATTGCTACAGGAGATCCTGCAACAAACGGATGTCCAGATACAGATGGAGACGGAATCTTTGATAAAGATGATGCTTGTCCAAACGAACCAGGTTTAGCTGAATTCCAAGGTTGTCCAGATACAGATGGTGACGGAGTTCCAGATAAAGATGATGCTTGTCCAGAAGTTGCTGGTCCAGTAGAAAACAATGGATGTCCTTGGCCAGATACAGACAATGATGGAATCTTAGATAAAGATGATGCTTGTCCAAACGAATATGGTTTAGCTGAATTCCAAGGTTGTCCAGATACAGACGGAGATGGTATTCCTGATAAAGATGATGCTTGTCCAACAGAAAAAGGACCAAAAGAAAATAACGGATGTCCATGGACAGAAGTTCACGTAGCAAAACGTTTATCTAACATCTTATTCGAGTACAACTCTGATAAAATTGTTCCTTCTTCTTACGAAGACGTACGTGTAGCAGCTCAAATTTTAAATTCTGATGATTTAAAAGCGAAAAACTTCTACATTGACGGACATGCTGATCAAAGAGGTAAAGATGCTTACAACAAAACATTATCTTTAAAACGTGCTCAAGCGTTAGTTAATATTTTAGCTGAAAGAGGTGGAGTTGATAAAGCTCGTTTAACTCCTCGTGGATTAGGAAAATCTCAATTATTATGTACTGAAAACACTGAAGAGTGTTACCAAAGAAACAGACGTGTTGAGGTATTACCAAAAACAGCGACAGTAACAGAAACTAAAGTTGTAAAACCAGCTACAAAAAAGAAAAAATAATTCTTGAATAGCTTACAATAGAAATAGCCACCTCATTGAGGTGGCTATTTTATTTTTTTGAAATTAGGATTAATATTATTTCTTTCTAAAAACCAATATAATGATACAACCAGCTGTAAAAATAGATAACAAATAGCCAATCCAAGAAAGTAATGGCATGTCCAAAATCATGGGACGAACAGTTGTGTTCGCAAGCATACTTGCTCCGATTCCAAAAGCTAAAGTAAGAATTGCTAAAACTAGTTTATTAATACTGTCTTTTATTAATTTCTGAATATTATCTATTTGATCAATCTTGAAGTTTAAAGCCAATTTATCATTGTTTACTTTTTCAATTAATTTTAAGGTGTCTTCTGGTAAATCGTTGATTAAATCTTGAATATCCTTGAAATTATCGATTGCTTTTTTACTCAAATATTTAGGATGAAATTTTTGACGAGCTAATTTTATTGCATACGGACGCATCGAACGTTGCACATTAAGATCAGCATGCAATTGTTGACCAATCCCTTCTATAAGCGCAATTCCTCTTAATAAGATATAAACATATTCAGGTAATAACACATGATTACGCTGTAGAATATGATTAAATTTTTTGATGATTACCTGAACTTCAATGGTGTCAACTGTATTATATTCTAAATAGTCAAAAATATCAGCAATATCACGTTCCAATTGTTTATCATTTTCGATATAATGTTTAATCGCCATTTTTTTGAGTGAACGAACAATACGTTTTGGATTTTTCAAACCAAAATCAATGACAACATTTTCTAATGCTTCTTTTTCGTTGATTGCCAAAATTCCCATCGAACCAAAATCGATGAAAGCTATTCGACCGTCTTGCAAAATAAAAATATTACCTGGATGAGGATCGGCATGAAAAAAACCATCATCTAACAATTGTTTCAAATAAATATCAAACCCTTTTTGCACGATTTTTTTTGGGTCAAGTCCCAACGCTTCCAATTGCTCAACATCATTTACTTTAAAACCCTCGATTAATTCCATACAAAGAAAATTATTGTTCGAATAGTCTTCGTATGTTTTAGGAACGTAAACATCTTTACTTTTCTCGAAATTTTTTCTAAAACGTTCGATATTTTGAAATTCGTTCGTTAGAGAAAGTTCTTTTAGAATCGAATTTTCGAATGATTTTTCAATTTCAGAAATGAATAACTTTTGTAACTTCTCGTATTTCTTTTCTAAAAAAAGAACGATATCACGAATCAAGGCCAAATCTGATTCGATGATATGTTGAATGTTTGATCGCTTCACTTTGAACACGACTTTTTCTCCATTCAATAATGTAGCGCGGTAAACTTGTGAAATACTGGCTGCAGCAAAAGGTTGTTGTTCTATCGAAAGAAAATGTTCGTCAGGTTCTATTCCAAATTCATCTTTTATTTTTTTATAAATATCAATCTCTTCAGGCGGGACATTGTCTTGTAATTTTTTCAACTCTTCGACCAATGATTCAGGAACCAAATCTTTTCGATTACTTAATAATTGACCAAATTTTATATAGGTTGGTCCGAGTTCTTCCAAAGCCATTCGAAACCTTTGATTGAAAGAACTATTGAAGAAATCTGTATTTTGATCAGAATGAAACAAATCATTTCCACGAGAAAGGATTTCTTCAAAACCATATTTAGAAACAACTTTTACAATTTTCGAAAAGCGTTTTATTTTCTTTAAACTATCCATAAGATTGAGATTCGTTTACAAGTTACAAATAAACAAACGTGTATTGAGTTTATAAAAACTTAAATTTCTTTGAGTTGAAGCGAAAATTATTCCAAAAAATTAATTTTTATTGTTTATCTTTGCACTCGCTTAAATGAATTAGGAATCAAGCGATTAATTATTAAGTTAAACATCTCTCGGTCATTTATTTGCATTTTAAGATTCCAAAAATAAAATTGATTGAGATACAAATTTTTAGAATTATGTCTAAAGAAACAAAACAAGAGGAGGTACAAGAAGTTGTATTAAACGCTCCAGTATTAGATGCGTCTGCTAATGCAAACGTAGCGCCAGAATCATTTGATTGGGAATCTTTCGAATCAGGATTAAACGAAGAAGATCGTAAAGAAAAAGCTGAATTAGAGCAAATGTACGATACAACTTTAGAAGACTTACATGAGAATGAAGTATTCAAAGGACAAGTTGTACGTATTACAGATAAAGAAGCTATCGTTGACATCAACTTCAAATCAGAAGGTGTGATTTCATTAAACGAATTCCGTTACAACCAAGATTTAAAAGTTGGGGATATCGTTGAAGTAATGGTTGATCAACGTGAAGATAAAAATGGACAATTAATTTTATCTCACAAAAAGGCTCGTACATTAAATGCATGGGATGCTGTGAACAAAGCACACGATTCTCAAGAAATCGTTAACGGTTACATCAAAGCTCGTACTAAAGGAGGTATGATTGTTGACGTATTCGGAATTGAAGCTTTCTTACCAGGTTCTCAAATCGATGTTAAACCAATCCGTGATTACGAACAATTCGTAGGAAAAACTATGGAGTTCAAAGTTGTTAAAATCAACCCAGAATTCAAAAACGTAGTTGTTTCTCACAAAGCGTTAATCGAGGCTGATATCGAAGTTCAGAAAAAAGAAATCGTTGCTCAATTAGAGAAAGGACAAGTATTAGAAGGTGAAGTTAAAAACATCACATCTTACGGTGTATTCGTAGACTTAGGAGGTGTTGACGGTTTAATCCACATTACAGACTTATCTTGGTCTCGTATCAACCACCCATCTGAAATCTTAGAAGATGGACAAAAAATCAACGTTGTAATCTTAGATTTCGACGAAGATAAATCTCGTATCCAATTAGGTATTAAACAATTAGAAGCTCACCCATGGGATGCTTTAGATGCTGATATCAAAGTTGGTGATAAAGTTAAAGGAAAAGTAGTTGTTTTAGCTGACTACGGTGCATTCGTTGAGGTTGCTCCAGGTGTAGAAGGTTTAATCCACGTTTCTGAAATGTCATGGTCTACTCACTTACGTTCTGCTCAAGATTTCGTAAAAGTAGGTGATGAAGTTGAAGCAGTAGTTTTAACTTTAGATAGAGAAGAAAGAAAAATGTCTTTAGGTATCAAACAATTAACGCCAGATCCTTGGACAGATATTACAACTAAATACCCAGTAGGTTCTACTCACAAAGGTAAAGTTCGTAACTTCACTAACTTCGGTGTATTCGTAGAATTAGAAGAAGGTGTTGATGGATTAATCTACATCTCTGACTTATCTTGGACTAAGAAAATCAAACACCCATCAGAATTCTGTGCGGTTGATGATATCTTAGACGTAGTAGTTTTAGAATTAGACGTAGAAGCTCGTCGTTTATCTTTAGGTCACAAACAATTAACTGAAAACCCATGGGATCAGTACGAAGCTAAATATGCTGTAGGTACTACTCACACAGGTGTTGCAGTTGACGTTTTTGATAAAGGTGCTACAGTACAATTCGAAGATGCTGACGTTGAAGCTTTCGCTCCAGCTCGTACATTAGAGAAAGAAGACGGATCTCGTATCAAAAAAGGTGAAGAAACATCTTTCAAAGTTATCGAGTTTAACAAAGAATTCCGTCGTGTAGTAGTTTCTCACACAGCAACTTTCCGTGAGGAAGAAGTTAAAGCTGAGAGATCATCTAACAACAATAACAACAACAACAATTCATCTAACACGATCGAAACTTCTACATTAGGAGATATTGATTCATTAGCTGCATTGAAAAAGAAAATGGAAGAAGGAGGAAACTAATTCTCTAACCGAAATTTTTAAATAACATAAGCTGTCCAGTAATGGGCAGCTTTTTTTATGAATAATGATTAAATATATTTAGTATAAAAATGAATTTAATTTATGGTTTAAAATCATATCAAGAATAACGTACAATTTTTGATGTATTTTTTGAATATTATTCAAAATAGTCTTAATTTTGCAGTCGAAATGGAAAAGATAGAATTTAATTTAGATGCTACTGATTTGAAAATCATGCGATTAATGCAAGATAATGCACGTATTAACAATGCAGATATCGCAAGAGAATTGAGAATGGCACCTTCTGGAATATTAGAACGTGTGAAAAAGCTTGAAAATAAACAAGTTATTTTGGCTTATCACGCAAAAATAAATCCAGTGGCAGTTGGACAAAAATTACTTTCGTATATGTTTATCAAAACCGTAGATATTATCGGTGATGAAACAGTAGGAAGACAACTTGCCGAAATTCCAGAAGTTTTAGAGGTTCATGATATTGCTGGAGAAGATGGTTATCTAATCAAAGTGAGAACTTCTGATAACGAAGGTTTGGTGGAATTGATGCGCAAACATTTGAGTAAAATTGGCGGAATCACTTCTACGCGTACAACTATAGTTTTACAAACAATAAAAGAAGAACAAAATATCGTTATACCAACGATTTAAAAAATAGAGATTGAATGAAAGGGAATCAACCAAGTAAGTGGCTGATTATTGCAGCATATTTCGTGGTTTATGTAGTTTGGGGATCAACTTATTTTTTTATAGATAAGGCTTTGCATGGTTTTAGTCCGTTTATTTTGGGTTCGTTTCGCTTTATTGCGGCGAGCACAATGTTGATGGGATATTGTAAGTTGAAAGGTTACAAGCTGTGGGATAAACAAATTGTGAAACAATGTATGTTTACAGGTTTTATGTTGTTGTTTATTGATATGGCTGGGATTATTTGGTCCGAACAATTTTTACCAAGTGGAATTGTTGCAATTATGGCAGCATCGGCAGCAATTTGGTTTATTGTCTTAGATAAACCGAAATGGAAACAAAATTTTTCAAGTATTCCTACGATTTTAGGTGTTTTGTTAGGTTTTGTTGGAGTTCTGATGTTATTCTATGAACAAACAACCACTGTGCACGCAGATGCAGATCAGCAGTTCTTAAATATGATTGGGTTGATTGTTCTGATCTTTTGTTCGATTGCTTGGACGTTAGGTTCTTTGTATTCAAAATATGTAACAGAAAAGCAGAAAAAAGAAGTTACAAAGCCAAAAGAAGATTTGAACATCATGGTCAAAACGGCTTGGCAAATGATTACTGCTGGTGTTTTGTTTAATACAGTTGCAATCTTCAATGGAGAATATGCTAATTTCAATTTTGCGAATGTAGCGACAGAAGATTGGTTGGCAATGGCTTATTTAACAACTTTTGGCTCTATTCTAGCTTTTGGTTCTTACGTTTGGTTGTTACAATATCGTCCAGCTGTAGAAGTTTCTACATATGCCTATGTTAATCCGATTGTAGCGGTTGCATTAAGTTATTTTTTTACAGATGATGTCGTAACTCATTTGCAGATTTATGGTTTGGCAGTAATTTTGTTCAGTGTTTTATTAATGAATTGGAATTTATACAAAAACACGAAATTAGTTCAAAAAATTTTGCATTTTGTAAATCCAAAACAAATTGCCTAATTATATTATGATGATTAATGATTGAAAAGCTTCTTGAGTTACCGAGAAGCTTTTTTTTGAGTTTTGAAATTTATAATTAATTCATTATTGTCTAATTTTAATGGGTAGCCATCTTCTGATTTGAAATTTTTTCCAATGATAAATTCATATTCTTTATCTGGTATTAATTCTACATTAACGATTAATACTGTGTTGTTTTTATTGTATTCTATTTTTGAGAATTTTGGACTAAATTCTTTTCCTTTTTTTGAAAATCTTAAAGAATATTTTTTAGGGTTCATTGGTTTAGAAAATGTAATTCTAAATTCTTTGATAGATGAATCTACGTTTATTGAACCATTTTCGAAAGGTTCAATTTTTATGATATAAGGTTGTTTTTTTTCGTATTCTTTTATTAATTGATCTTTATCAAAACCTTCTTCGTAAAAACCAGATTTTCTTAGAAAATTTTCAACTTCTTTTTCATCTTGATAATTCAGTTCAATAATATCTTTTATCGCTTGTTTTTTATTTTTAGCTTGATTGTAATATGATTTACATATTTCATATCCAATAAAATATCCCAGATCAGCAGCTTCACCCTTTTGTCCTCCATTGTATAACCAATTTGAAAAATCATCTATAAACATCTCTTCTTTAAATTGTTTTTTCAAATCATCGAAATACTGTTTTCCATAAAAAATATATTGTTTTTCAATTGGTTCTCCTAAAACAAGCTCTGTAATAAAATCGCACGAACCTTCTTTTAGGGTATGGTGTAATAATGAGTTGTTTTCATTTGGTTTTTGTTGTGTGTGTACATATTCATGAATATTTAGTGAAATAATATTATCAAGTGATTGCTTCGCAAAAACATTTTTTAGCCAATCATTTTCAAATTCTGAAACATCTGTTTTTGAAATTCCTGTAGCGATTTCAGAACCAACTAAAACCATATTTTCATATAAAGTTCCACCTGAACGCAAGCCACCAATTGTAAAATACATTTCTCCTTCTTTTAGCTCAGGATATAGTTTTTTTAGTTTTTTTACAGCTTTAGTTAATTCTTTTGTTTTATTTTTTATGGTAAGTGTATTAGGTCTAATAGAATTCCAAAACTTAGGATAATTATCAATAAGTTTAACATAAAGAGTATCATTATAATCTCTTACTTTCATAAAGGATTTTAAACCTTTTGTCCCTTTATCAATGTATAAAGTATTAATGAATTTTATTTTTTGTGAATAATTATTTGTAGTTTGAATACTATCAAAAGCTATCCAGAAATTATCTATATCAGAAGTGTAAATTTTATTAGCTATTGAATTTTGTCCAAATGAAATACTCGTAAGAATAAAAAATATTAAAGCTAAAGTTTTATTTTGCATATTGTGTTTTTATATGAGATGTCAATATAATCAAAAAGTTACAAAATAATTCAAAAAAAAGCAGCTCTTCTCAGAACTGCTTTTTATATCAGATAAATTATCTCTTATAACTTAGTGCATTTTACAATTTCCAAACCATATTGTGTTGTATGTGGTTCTTCTAAAGTACGCGTAATTAAATTCATTTTTTGGATGCCTAAATCTTTGATGATTTGAGAACCAATTCCATGATCTTTTTCATCGGCTGGTAAAACACCAGATTTGGATTTTCCTTCAGAAAAACTTTTGAAAATCTCTAATTTTTGTTCAATTAACTCAGAACTTTGAATGTTATTAATAAAAATCACAACACCTCTTTCTTCTTCATTAATGATGTTCATTGTTTTTTCTAACAATGGTGTTTCGCCGTTTTGTAAAGCGCTAAACAAATCATAGTAGCTATTTGTTGATTTTACACGAACTGGAACTACATCATCTTTTGTCCATTTTCCTTTTTTCAAAGCGAAGTGAACTTGATTATTTGTTGTTTGTTGATAAGCGATTAATTCGTATTCTCCGAATCTTGTTTTTGCAGGAAATTGCTCGATACGTTTTACTAATGATTCGTTTTCTAATCGGTAAGCAATCAAATCTTCAATCGAAACAATTTTAAGATCAAATTTCTTTGCAATCTCTAACAATTCTGGCAAGCGAGCCATTTCTCCATCTTCTTTCAAAATTTCGACAATACATCCAGCAGGATAATATCCTGCCATGCGTGCCAAATCAACAGCAGCTTCTGTATGTCCCATTCGAACCAAAACTCCACCATCTTTTGCAATTAATGGGAAAATATGTCCTGGTTTTCCTAAATCATCTGGATTTGTATTTTCGTCAATTAAAGCTTGAATAGTTTTAGAACGATCAGAAGCCGAAATTCCTGTCGTACATCCGTGACCTTGTAAATCTACAGAAACCGTAAAATTAGTTTCGTAAATCGCTGTATTGTGTCCAACCATAAGGTCCAAACCTAATGCTTTACATCTTTGTTGTGTAAGTGGTGTACAAACCAATCCGCGTCCATGCGTAACCATAAAGTTGATGACTTCTGGCGTTGCAAATTCGGCGATACATAGGAAATCTCCTTCATTTTCACGATCTTCATCGTCAACTACAATGATAACTTTTCCTTGTTTTAAATCTTCTAAAGCTTCTTCAATTGTGTTTAATTGAGATGATCTATTTTCCATTGTTTTATGTTATTGATAACGAGAATGCTCCTCGTTTTTGTTTGTTTTCTTAAACTTATTAAAGTATTTTACAATTGGATCAACGTAAATACTGATATCAAATAATCCAGAATCTTGATTGGCTTTGTAACTAAACAAAATAGAGAACGGAAGCGCAATAATATTAGCTGCCCAAGCGGCAAAAGTTGGATCTAATTTTCCGTTTTTCGCCATATTTTCTGCCGAGAAATTAAGAATGAAATAAATAACGAAAATGATAATTGAGATGACAACTGGCATTCCAATTCCTCCTTTTTTTACGATTGCACCTAATGATGATCCAATCAAAAAGAAAATAATACATGTTACTGCATACGAGAAATTTCGTTGGTAATGAATATTTACTTTTGAATATAACTTTTCTCTGTTTACAATTTCTTGTTCAGAAAACGTCATATTTTCTTGATCACGATTTACCATTTGTATAGCTTGATTAAGCACTTGATCTTGTTCTTGACGATTTCGCTCTTTCAAGTCAAAAATCATATTTGTTTTTATCGTATCAATATCTTTTATTTTGATTGAATAGAAATAGTTTTGATTAAACATATTCGTTTTCAAATCTTTGTAATACTTCTTATAATCTGTGTTTAATGAATCGATAAGATGTCTTAAACCTTTTCCGTCCAAATATTTATAAGAGTTTCCTGGGTCTTCGTCTTTACCAGAATTTAAAATATCCGAAATGTCAATATAATAGTTTAATGTATCAAATTTAGTATATTGATTTTCTTGACGTTTGCGTTGATCAAAGTTTTTATTTTTGATGTTGTCGGTATAAGCAATTCCATCAAAAAGTTCCATTTTTAGATAATGATTATCGTTTTTGTCTGGCGCAAGATTTCCTCTTTTAGAAATAATTGTCATCGTATTTTCACCAAACGGTGCATTTTGATGAACAAAAACATCTTCTAATTTTTCTGAATTTTCACCCGAAACTTTATTTATTTTCATCTGAAATCCGGGAACGGTTTCGATAAAAACGCCTTCTTTCATACTTACCGTTGGTTTGGTTTGTAAGATATTGAAGTACATTGTTCGCGCTTTTTGTTGGGAATAAGGCATTACTTTGTCTCCGAAAAAATACAATCCGACAGACATTAAAGCAACTAACGTAAACAATGGTGCAAGGATTCTGGTAAGTGAAATTCCAGAAGCTTTCATTGCAGCTAATTCGTATCGTTCTCCAAAACCTCCCATGGTCATAATAGACCCCAAAAGGATTGTAAGCGGTAATACAAGCTGAATAACGTTAATTCCTAACCAAAAAAGTAATTCGGTAATAGTGTACCATTCTAAACCTTTTCCAACAAATTTTTCCATTTGTTGCCATGCAAATTGCACGATAAAGATGAAAAATAGAACACTAAATATGAAAAAAAATGGACCTAAAAAGGTCTTGATTATATACCAGTCAAGTTTTTTTAACATTGATTATAATTGAGTAATCATATAGCCTTGCGACTTATATTTCTTTTGGTCAAAGTTAAAGTAACTTTTGTGAATAAGTAAATTTTGAACGTAATCTTTTACAATGATTGATGTTGTATCACCATTTTTACCATATTCCTTGTAATCGTAGATTTCATTATTCGCTGTATTGACTCCTAAAACCGAATATTTGATTGTTGAAGTTTTAGTTGGCATTAATTTTATGTACTGAATTGTTTTTCCTCCAACCGTTTTTTTATCTTTTAAAGTGTAGCTGAAATCTGTACGATATGTATTCAAAACTTTAGTTGGTGTTAAGAAATCATCTGTGTTAGATGCATCAGAAATAGTTACTTCTTTGTCATCTTTTGCAATTGTATATAATTTAGTTCCTGTAAAAATTTGGTTGATATCGCCTACATTCAAGTTAAATTTTTGCTTCATTGCAAAAACTTCTCCCGAACGACTTGTTGATTTTCCATTTGCGTTATGGCTAAAATCAAATTTGATGTAATACGAGTTTGCGTTGGTATATTTAGCGTAAACTTTGTCTAAGATTTGTTTTGCTGATTGAGCGTTTAATGTTCCAACCCCTATTAATAAGAGTATGAAAGAATAGATTATCTTTTTCATACAATTTAATTTTCTATCTGTTTTTAATAAATTTTAGTTCAAATTATTCAACAACTGTTCCAAACTCATGTCATCTTGTATCAATACCTGTCTTGCTTTACTTCCTTCGAAAGGACCAACAATTCCAGCAGCTTCCAATTGATCAATCAATCGTCCGGCGCGATTATATCCTAATTTTAATTTTCGTTGTAATAAAGACGCGGAACCTTGTTGATTCATTACAATCAATCGTGCAGCATCTTCAAAAAGTACATCACGATCAGATAAATCAATATCTAAATTAGATCCACCTTCTTCCCCAACATATTCTGGTAAATGCATTGCATCTGGATAACCACGTTGTTCACCAATAAATTCGGTGATTTTATCGACTTCTGGTGTATCAACAAACGCACATTGTAAGCGAATTAATTCGTTTCCAGTGGTGTACAACATATCACCTTTACCAATTAATTGATCAGCTCCTTGCGAGTCTAAAATTGTTCTCGAATCGATTTTTGACGTTACACGGAAAGCGACACGACCTGGGAAATTGGCTTTGATTGTTCCGGTAATTACATTTACAGACGGACGTTGAGTTGCAACAATCAAGTGAATACCAACGGCACGAGCTAATTGAGCTAAACGAGCAATCGGTAATTCTACTTCTTTACCAGCTGTCATAATCAAATCTGCAAACTCATCCACGATTAATACAATATATGGTAAGAATCTGTGACCAGCTTCTGGATTTAATTTACGTTGTTTAAATTTCGCGTTATATTCTTTGATGTTTCGAACGAAAGCATTTTTCAATAATTCGTAACGATCATCCATTTCAATACAAAGTGAATTCAATGTGTTAATTACTTTTGTATTATCTGTGATAATTGCTTCTTCCGAATCTGGTAATTTTGCTAAATAATGACGCTCTATTTTAGAATATAAAGTTAGCTCAACTTTTTTCGGATCGACCATCACAAATTTTAATTCAGATGGATGTTTTTTATAGATTAACGAAGCGATAATAGCATTCAAACCAACCGATTTACCTTGTCCCGTTGCACCAGCCATCAACAAGTGAGGCATTTTTGCTAAATCGGCAACAAAGGTTTCGTTCGTAATTGTTTTCCCGAAAGCAATTGGCAATTCCATATCAGCATTTTGGAACTTTTGCGAAGCAATAACCGAATGCATGGAAACCATCGAAGGATTAGAATTTGGAACCTCGATACCAATTGTTCCTTTTCCAGGAATCGGCGCAATAATACGAATACCAAGCGCAGCCAAACTTAAGGCAATATCGTCCTCAAGATTTTTGATTTTAGAAATACGAACACCAGCTTTTGGTACAATTTCATATAAGGTAACTGTAGGACCGATTGTTGCTGAAATTTCATCGATTCCGATTCCGTAATTTCCTAAGGTTTCGACAATTCTATTTTTGTTCGTTTCTAATTCTTTTTGATCAATTAACGTATTTCCGTTGTCATATTTTTTTAACAATGAAATAGGAGGAAATTGATAATTTGGTAAATCTAAACGTTGATTGTACTCACCTTGTTCTTGCACCAATCGAGCAGAAGTCGCTTCAAATTCTTCTTCTTCATCAACGTGTTGAACTTTTAATTCTAATCCATTTTCAGAAGAATTTTGAGTTGGTTGAATTTCTGTTTCGAAATTTTCTTCATCATTAATTGATAAAAAATCTACTTGATTATTTTCTTCCTCATCATCTGCCAAATCTTCAACTACTAATTCTGTAATATTAAGTGGAGTTTCTTCGATTGTTTCTTCCTCTTTTGGTTGATTAATTTTAAATTCTTGATGAAATGCTTCGTTTGGATTTACTTTATGAGATTGAATTGCTTCTTTCTCTTGTTGTTCTATCAATTCTAATTCTTGCAATAAACTATCTTCCTGTTGCTTTTCAGCATCTTGATTGAATTTATTTATCTTTTCTTGTTCTTCTTTTTCCTTACGTTTTCTTAATTCAAGCTGTTCTCTCTTGATTTTTTCTTGCTCTTTTTCTATGCGCTCAATTTCTTTTTGTTTCGCACGTTCTTCCATTTTTTCTTGGATAGATTGGTACGTCATTCGGAAATGAATGACACAATAAATCAATAAACTAACGAAAAGCAATAAAATTACACCCCATTTACCAATAAAGCTATTTAGGAAATCATTAATTTCAAATCCCATTACGCCAGAAAGCATGTGTTGAGTAGGTAAAATACAACCAAAAAATATTGGTAACCAAATCATGAAGAAAATGCTTTGATAAAGCGTTGTGAAAGGTTTAATTTTTTTCCAATTTGTAGCCACTTTAACTCCCAAAAGAATAAAGAAAACTGGGACAAAAAATGAAACGATTCCAATTCCTTGTAAAATGAATGTTTCACCTAATAATGCGCCAAACTTCCCGAAGATATTCTCGGCGGTTTGACTTTTGTCTAATAAATCAGAGATTTGGCTCTGATCCATAAAACCATTAAAAAAATAAGAGATAAACGAAGCGAATAGTAATAAACCGATTACTAAAAACAGTATACCTATAATTGTTTTGACGATTTGTTTTTTAGGAGTTTTTGGTGCTTCCTGCGTGTTTTTTATAGCCATTTTAAGGTTGAGTATAATTGAAGCAAAAATAATAAATCTTTGACAGACGAATCTAACGAAAAGTATTTAAATTTATATAAAATGATAAAGACTAAGATGATTTAATTTTTTTTATGATGAATACAGAAAGCCCTTTGTTTATTTTATCCTTATTATTTGGTCTAATATTTATAATTATGGGAATTGTACAATTAATTTTTCCTGCAAAAAATATTAATCCATTATATGGTTATAGGTCAAAGTTATCAATGAAAAATATTGAGAATTGGAATTTTGCACAAAAATATTCCAGAAAAATTATGTTTTATTTTGGAGTAATTTTTTTATTAATTGCTTTATCAGGACTTTTATTTGAAATAAATTACATCTTTGCTTCAATTATTTCACTAGGTTGTATGACTACCTTTTGTTTTTTAACATTCGTTTTGACAGAAAAAAAATTAAAAAAAATGAATAGATTTAATTCTTAAAATTATAACCATTATATTTGCCAATAGTATGGAAAATTTTGTTGTTTCAGCCAGAAAATATCGCCCGCTAAATTTTGAAGATGTAGTTGGACAAGCGTCTATTACAAATACTTTGGAGCAAGCGATAAAGTCAAATCAATTGCCACAAGCTCTTTTATTTTGTGGACCAAGAGGTGTTGGGAAAACAACATGTGCTCGAATTTTAGCGCGTAAAATCAACGAAGAAAATGGAGTAGAAGGCGATCAAGATTTTGCTTTCAATATTTTTGAGTTAGATGCGGCGTCTAATAATTCGGTTGATGATATCAGAAATTTAATCGATCAAGTGCGTATTGTTCCTCAAATTGGGAAATATCGTGTCTACATCATTGATGAGGTTCATATGTTGTCAACAGCTGCTTTCAATGCGTTTCTGAAAACGTTAGAAGAGCCACCAGCGCATGCTATTTTTATTTTGGCAACTACAGAAAAACATAAAATTATTCCTACGATTCTTTCTCGTTGTCAGATTTATGATTTCAAACGAATTGGAGTTGAAGATATCAAAGGACATTTGAAAAATGTTGCTGAAAAAGAACAGGTAACTTTTGAAGATGATGCATTGCATTTGATTGCTCAAAAAGCAGATGGTGCGTTACGCGATTCATTGTCAATCTTTGATAGAATGTCAACTTTTACCAATAAAAATTTGACCTATTCTTCAGTTGCAGAAAACTTGAATGTATTAGATTACGATTACTATTTCAAGATGACAGACGCGTGTTTGGAAAATGATATTCCGCAAGCGATGTTGCAATTGAATGATATTTTGAACAAAGGTTTTGATGCACATTTATTTATTTGTGGTTTGGGCGCTCATTTCCGAGATTTATTGATGGCGAAAACAGCTAATACAGTAAGTTTATTGGAAGTAGGAGAGCGTATAAAAGCAAAATATTTGGAGCATGCGCAAAAATGTTCAGCAACGTTTTTATTTGGAGCAATTGAAATTTGTAATGAAGCAGATTTAAACTACAAATCGAGTAAAAATCCACGTTTAACAGTTGAAATTGCATTGATGCAATTGGCTTCGTTAACGGCAGAAGAAAACGGGCTTAAAAAAAAAAGTATAGGATAGTTCCGCCAACGTTTTATTTTTCTGAACAACAAACTTCTAAAATTGAAGTTCCTCAAATTCAGCAAAATAATTCTATTCCACATAATGGACAAACTCTACAGCAGGTAAATACACAACATACTAAAACTTCGATTTCAGAAGAAGTCAAAGAATATACGCGTGCTTCAAAACCAATTAGAACAAATGGTAATTCGTCGTTTAGTCTTAAGATGGCTTTGCCTGGGGCAAAAGTTGAAGAACATCAAGAAGAGATTTTACGAAATGATTTACCTCGAGAAAAGTTTACATTGGATCAAGTAAAAGAAGGCTGGAAAAGATTTTTGGATCGATTAAAAATCGAACATAATATTCCATCTTATAACGCTTTGATGACAACTGAACTTGGTTTGGAAGGTGATGAAATTATTTTCGAGTTTACTTCTCATTCATCAGAACAAGAGTTTGAGGAATATCGCGATCGAATCAGAAATAGTTTGAGAGCATTCCTTAAGAATCACTATTTTAGTATTCAAATTAAGTTTTCTGAGAAGGAAGCAACGAATCATATCTTATCAAACAAAGAAAAATTTGAGAAATTATCAGATAAAAACCCGATTTTGTTAAAATTAAAAGAAGAATTTGGTTTAGATTTGTATGATTAATGAAAGTTTCTTATTAAACTTGCAATAAATTTTTATAAATAATGAAAAAAGTTCTTTTAGGGATTTTTGTTGTTGCGTCGTTAGTGTCTTGTAACAAAGGAAAATCTGTAGACAAATTAGAAAGCGAAGATCAAAAAGCTTCTTATGCTTTCGGAACTGGTCTTGGTGAGCAAATCAAAGGTCTTGGAGGACGTTTAGTTGAAACTGATAGTATCAACTACGATCAATTAGAAAAAGGGATCCGCGATTACTTAAAAGCAGGTAAAGAAGGTAGAGAATCTTACGCGATTGGTCAACAAGTTGGTCAGCAAATTGAGACGGTTATTAACCAACAACAATTAGATCAAATGGACAAGGATATCATTGTTCAAGGGATTATGGATGTTGTACGTCACAAAAAATTATTGATTACACAAGAAGCGGGAATGGGAATTTTAGATACGTATGCAAAAAATCACCAACAAAACTTGGTGAAGAAAAATGCAGACGAGTCTAAAAAATTAGTAGACGAGAAGAAAAAAACTTCTGGTGCTAAAACAACTGCTTCTGGATTAGTTTATGTTGTAGAAAAAGAAGGAACAGGTGCTAAACCAAACATCAATAGTATTGTTAAAGTAAAATATACTGGTAAAATTTTAGCTACTGGTAAGACTTTTGACAGTACAGATAAAAACCCTGAAGCTAAAGGAGGTGTAGAATTTCCTTTGAATCAAGTTATTCCAGGATGGTCAGAAGGTTTACAATTAATGTCTAAAGGATCTAAATACAAATTCTATATTCCTGCTAACTTAGGTTACGGTGAAATGGGAGCTCCTGGAGGACAAATTGGACCAAACCAAGCATTAGAGTTCGAAGTAGAATTAGTAGACTTTAAAGAAGGTCAACCAGCTCCACAAGGACAACCAGGTGCGCAAGGAGGACAAGGTTTATCTGATGAGCAAATCAAAGAATTACAAAAACAATTCGAAGCTCAATCACAACAAGGTAAATAATCATCGATTAGATATAACAAAAAAATCCACTCAATTGAGTGGATTTTTTTATGGATTAATTTTTAAATTATTTCAAATATTTAAAAATTTGATTTGCTTCTACAGAACCTTTTTTGATTGTAACAAGATTTTGATCCTTGTCGAATAAATAAAATGTAGGAATAGAAGTTGGTTGAAATGTTGGACCAAATTCGTAATTAGAATCATATAATAATTCTACATTTTTATTGTTTACAAAATTAGGTGCATGCTCTTTTAGGAAAGGGATAGCGTCTTTTGCTTCGTATTCAGAAACTAAAATAATCTGAGTATTTTTTAAATGTTCTTCGTAATTATTGCTAAAATGATTCAAGGCTAATTGGCAGTGAATACATGTTGGCGAATATAAAACGATTAACGTTTGTTTTCCTTTTTTGATATCTTTTGAACTGAAAATTCCTTCGGATTGCATTTTTACGAAAGAAAATTCTGGAATAGATTTTAGCGTATTTTCTGTTTGTGCAAATGTAAAAATCGAACAAAAGAATATCAATAAAGCAGTAATTTTTGTTTTCATGTTTTAAGAAAAATTTTGACGGAAGTTAGTCAATTCTATCCAAAGTAAAAACGACAGTTTATAAAACTGTCGTTTTCCTATTAAATAAATGCTAAAAATATGTTTAACTCTGAGAAAATTAGAATTTAAATACTACTTGTCCTGCCATGTTAAATGGATCGATTTGGTTGATGTAACCTCCTCTGTAGTATGAGTTGTATCCGATTTCGTCTGTAATATTATTGAAGAATAAACGGAAATCGAATTTGCGTGTAGAATATCCAATTTGCGCATTAAGCGTTGTATATTCTGGCATTAAGAAAGGAGCTTGTCCATTCATTACATTTCCATGTGCATCTTTTGTTGTGCTTCTATCATTAACAGGTCGTGATCCAACATAATAAAGACCACTTGAAATAGATAATCCATCAATAAAAGTGTTTGTTTTCTGGAATTTATATTGTACCCATGCATTAGCTGTATTACGAGGAGCATTCATTGGACGAGAACCATCTACATAAGAAGGAGAACCTTGGTATTGTGTGTCTAAATAAGAGTAACCAAGCATTACTTGAACATTAGGTAAAGGACGCCCTGTTACTTCTAATTCTATTCCTTTACGTTTTAAATCTCCTGCTAGTTGATATAACCCAGTTCGTGTATTTCCATTCACAATTTCATACGCTAAGTTCTCGTTAACCATATCGAAGTATGTAACATTTGCTCTAAGTCTGTCATTAAACCAATCTGTTTTAATACCAGTTTCAAATTGTTTTGTACGAGAAGTTCCAACTTTTCCTCCACCCTGTAAAGGATTTGAAGCAGAACGTAAAGATGACGTTGTTGTATATGATCCAAATAAATTAATATTTTTAATAGGAGAAACCATTAATCCAATCATAGGATCTAAAATGTCTTTTGAATTTACACCAGAATATGACCATCTCAAAGCTCCAACAACTTTTACGTAATCTGTAATATTAAGATGATGTTGAGTCATAAATCCGTAGTAATAACCATTATCAAGAGGACTTGATGTATTGATTGTTAATTGAGAAAAATCAAAATTATTAGGTAATTTATTATTGATATTTTGTAGTACATTAATAGGGTCTTCTACCACAGGAATAGTAGATGTCATAATAGGGTTACCATCTTTATCTTTTTTTCCTGAATCGATTTGTGCACTACGAGAATCTACACGATAGGTTGTATAATCATAACCAGCTTGCCAACTCCATTTCAGAATTCCAGCTTGAAAATCTTTTCCCATTACATCAATTTGAATTGTTGTATTTCTATCATTTCTAGTAGAATGTCCTAATGATCTAGTTCTTAAAGAGTAATCGGCTACATTTCCTGCCTTGTCTTTTATTGTAGCTAATGAAGTGCTCTGTTGATCTCTATCATTAATAGAACCATAATATGCAGCACGTACACTAATCTTATCAGTTAATTGACGTGTAGCACGTAATGAGTATGTTGTTGCTTCACTTTTATCAAAGTCAGTATCAAAACCTAAGAAGCGATGTCCCATATTAGCTAATGCTTGCGTGAAGTCATTATTTAAATTTACTGTACCTGCATCAGGAACGCCTTCAAAATTTAAATAATCCATTTCTGCAATTACTTCTGTTTTATCATCAGGTCTCCAAGCAAGAGAAGGTTGTATATAGAATCTTTTATTGTTTACAACATCTCTATAACTATCACCTTGTTGATATGCACCATTTAGACGAAATGCAAAGCTTTTAGCGTTATCAACTACGCGTTGAACATCAAAAGTTGTACGAACTTGATTCCAAGACCCTACACGTAAACCTATATTTCCAGCATTTATAAAACGAGGCGTTTTTGTAGCTAAATTAATTACTCCACCAGCAGAACCTAGACTGTTTCCAACTCCTTGAGTAATTGCAGCAGATCCTTTGATTACCTGTATAGACTCTATTCCCTGCATATCAGCTATTGCACCAGCAGTTCTAAAATCTGAATCTTGTCTAACTCCATTTCTTAAGACTGGTGTTCCTCTATATCCACGAATTGACATAGACTCTCTATTTCCTCCGTAAGAACCGAATAAGGTAACACCAGGAACATTACGAGCTGCGTCTGTAATGGTTAGAGCTCCTTGCTCTTCAATTAGTTTTTCTGAAATTGTAGATATAGTTTGTATTTGTTGATTTGGCGAAACAGGAAAACGGGTAATAGCTTCTAACCCTCTTTGTTTTTTATTTCGGTCCCCAAAAATCTCAACTTCTTGTAAATTATTGATAGAATCTTTCTTCTCCTTAGTCGTTTCTTGTGCGAATGCAGTAGAAAAACTTAGTATAGTAAGTGTAGCTAGTAAAAGTTTATTCCTTTTCATATGTTATATATATTTATTCTAAATAAAATTAATGTTGCAAATTTAATTAGACTTAGTATAAATAAAAAAAAGAAATCGACTGATAGATATCACCTATCAGTCGATTTTGTTAAATATTTTAAGAAAATGGATATTTACTCGAAAAAAGAGAAGTGTACGTTTCCGTATTTTTTGTGCTGTACAAAGTTTGGATGCTCTTCAAAAGAAATGCTTGAAGGATGTTCTAAAACAAAATTTCCACCTTCTTCTAACCATTGATTATCGATAACCAAATTTGGGATTTTTTTGTAAGTTTCTACATCCAAATCGTAAGGAGGATCAGCAAAAATAATATCAAATTTTTTGATTGGTTGCTTATCCAAATATTTCATGACATCACTTTTTACAGTAGAAATAACATCATCTAATTTTAATTGTTTCGCTATTTCGTCCAAAAATTTTACACAACCGTAGAAATTATCAACCGAAGTTACTTTTTTTGCTCCACGTGAAGCAAATTCTAATGAAATACTTCCAATTCCAGAGAATAAATCTAAAACGGTAATTTCGTCAAAATACCATTCGTTGTTTAAGATATTAAATAAAGCTTCTTTCGCGAAGTCTGTTGTTGGGCGCACCGGCAAGTTGGTTGGTGCTGTGATTCTTTTTCCTTTTAATGTTCCTGAAATGATTCGCATTCGAATAATTTATATAATGTAAAATATTGACCAAGTTGTTTGTCTGATTCGTTAAACGAAATATGACGCACATATTTTTGTAAAGTTTCATAATAATCTGGCGAATTCATGATGTCACCAAAAGCATACAACGAAACGGTATTTGGACTAATATTTAATTGATTTAATGTATACAAAATGTAAAACAAAAAGTCTTCTTTCGTTTTTGTTTCAAATAGATTATAAAAAATAAATTCTCCATTGCTTAACACACAAACTTCTAATTTTTGATGCATTAAATTGATATAAATTTCATCGTTCTTGGTATTAATCATTCCATAATCTACCAAGAATTTGCCCGAATGATACAAACGCGCATTTTGCAAATTCGGTAACGAAAGCAAAATATCTTTTAGCGGATAATGAATATTGTAGATAATTGAGGCATCTACATTTTCCAAAGGACAATCGATTGCCAATTTTACAGAACTATAGTTAGAAAGTGATAACAATTCCTCGAAAGGTTTGTGCGCAAAGTGATTTGGAACAACATTTACAGTTGTCGACAAAAAACAAATATGCACATAATCATATTCTTGTAGCAAAGTCAAATTAGAACGCAATTCATGTTCAATCTCAATTTCCGTTTTGTTAAGATTTGTAAAATCTACCGAATAGTCATACACATCCGAGTACGAAGTCGTTTCTCCGTCGGTTGTTTTGGTAATATAACTAAGCATATCGTGAGATAGTAAAATCGCTAACGAATGTTGAGTTGTTTTTGACATAAATTTTTCTTTATCCTTGAATTTTTAACTCGTTGATTAAGATATATATTAATCCTAATGAAATCAAAAATAACAAAATTTTGAAAGCAATCTTCATACAGAAAATTTATTTTAGCAAAGATACTATAATTATTTTGTTGATTAAAGAAGCATTTCAGCCGAATCTATTTTAAATTTACAGAAAATTGAAATTAAAAATTGTGAAAAAAATAGCCGTAATTCCAGCTCGTTATGCAGCAACACGTTTTCCAGGTAAATTGATGCAACAATTGGGCGATAAAACTGTGATAAGAATGACGTACGAAAATGTTGTCGCTACTAATTTGTTTGACGATGTTTTTGTGGTGACAGATTCTGATTTAATTTTTGATGAAATTGTTTCGCACAACGGAAAAGCAATCATGAGTATCAAAGATCACGAAACAGGAAGTGATAGAATTGTTGAAGCTATACAAGATATAGAATGTGATATTATTTTGAATGTGCAAGGCGATGAACCATTTGTGAACGAAAAAGCTTTGGCAGATATTTTATCCTCTTTTGATGGAGAATTGGGAAAAACTGTAGATGTGGCGACTTTAAAAGAATCCATTACAAAGGAAGAAGATATTAACAATCCTAATTTTGTAAAAGTGGTCACTGATATTAACGATTTTGCACTTTATTTTTCGCGTTCAGCAATTCCATTTGCACGTGAAACTAATTTTACACCAAATTATTTTCGTCATTTAGGGATTTATGCGTTTAGAAAAGAAGCTTTGTTGAAGTTTTCAACACTTGAAATGCGTCAAAATGAGCGTGCAGAAAAATTAGAACAATTACGTTATTTGGAATATGGAATGAAGATTAAAGTGATTGAAACCGAATCGATAGGAGTAGGAATTGATACACCAGAAGATTTAGAGCGTGCAAAAAAGTACTTATCCACTATTGTTAAAAAATAATCTTTAAACTTTTTATGATTTATATTTGCCCTAAAATTAGCTATACTTGACATGGAAATGAAACAATTAAGTTAATTAATACTTAAAAAAATATTTCGGTATGAATGTTGTTGTAAAATGGAGTAAATAAGTAAAATAGTGATTATGAGTGATTCATGGAAAGAATACGAAGCAGAAGGATTAATTGAAAAAAGATCCTTTTTAGTTTCAAAAGATGGTCTTGTAAAAAAATTATACACAGGACAAGATAAATACAAAATCTTAGAAGGAGCGATTAACAACGGTTATCGTGCGATTTGGGTAACAAAAGCAGACGGAAAACGTACGGCTAAATATGTACATAAAATGGTTGCCGAAACGTTTTTACCAAATAAAGACAATAAAGAATATGTAGTGCATTTGGATCATAACAAATTAAACAACGCAATGGATAATTTAAAGTGGGCTACTTTAGACGAATGGAAAGAACACAACAAGGATTTATTTAGAATGATGAAAGGACGTTCTCGTTTAGACAGTATTCCAAATAGTAAGTTGACAGAAGCACAAGTTATTCGTCTAAAAAAGAAATTAATTGATCCAAATAGAAAAACAAAAATTTCTACACTAGCAAAACAATTTAATATTTCTCAAGGTCAGGTTTACCGTATTTTAAGAGGTGAAAATTGGGCTCATATAGAAGTTAAAAAAGACTAAAAGACAATATTTCTTTACAGAACTTTAAATTAGTTTTTATATCTTGTTCGACAGATTGTTAAAAATTAAAAAAGTTCTTATGTCGAAATTGACGTTTAGCACGCTTATGATTTCATTATTTTCTGTGACTACATTTGCACAAAATGCAGATAAAATAATAGAAACTCATATTAAAAAAACAGGAGGAGAAGCAGCTTGGAATAATTTGAACAGTATTATCCTAAAAGGAGAAGCCATTATAAATGTTGGAGATTCTTATCCAATGATTGTTTATCATCAACGCCCTTACAACAAAAAAGTAGTGTTTGTGATGAATGGAAAAGAAATCTTGAACGAAGGATATGATGGTAGAATGGGATGGACATACAGCGAAGTTGCTAAGAAAAATGTAGCTGTAAAAGATTATAAACCAGACTCTTTTGATTCGGATATTTTGAAATATAAACAAAAAGGATTTAAAGTAAAATACTTAGGTGTAGATAAATACGATCAAAATAATAGCTGTTACAAAATAGAATTAACAAAAAATACAAATTCTACAATATACTGTTTTGATAAAAATTCGTACGAAATTGTAATGGAAAAAAATAAAGACGAAACACTTTATTACTCTAATTTCAAGACGTATAACGGATTATCTTTCGCCACAAAAGTGGTAGGAAAACCAGTTGATGGAGGAGAATATGTGATAAAATTTAATGACATAAAAATCAACCCAGCAATAGATAAGAAAAATTTTAAATTCTAAATATATAAAAAGTGGTTCATCAAGAATCACTTTTTTATTTCTTTTGATTTATACTGCTTAGGTAGTATAAGTTTTTTACTTTTGTACTCTGAATGAAGAAATTAAAATATGGCTTTAGACTCTATATTTGATCAAAATAAAAAATACGAGAAGAGCTTTTTTCTAAGATTATTAGAGAAAGCAAGAAAAGATTATCCAGATTCAATTTCTTTTATAGATGATCTAATTTCTAAACTTCAAAATAACCCTACATATCGATTAATTTTTCGCGAAGAACTTCAAAATACATTCGGGAAAATCAATTTCGTTAGCTATTTAGTAGATAGTGGAATTCATCTGGAAGATAATTTATTATCCATTTTTCGAAAGAAAATAATGGATTCTCTTTTACCAGATATTGAAGATAATAATGAATTAACTTCTGTGGTAAATGAGATTTTTTATAATTCGAAAAACTTATCAGCAATCCGAATTATTCCAAGAGATCGTTGGCGAAAATTTTTCGAAGTATTGTATCAAGATATCGAACCAGATAATTTTAAAGGAAACGTTAATAATATTCAAAATCAGCTTTTACAAGCAATTTCTATTTTGACGGTTCGTATTACTGGTGGGTTTTCGGACAAAGAAATGATGCGTTACAGTAACGAGGTTAATTATCTTGATAATCCATTCTCTAAACTTTCGATGCAGATTAGTAACATTATCGAAAATCCACAAGCTGGCTTTGATATGTTAGAAATCAAAGAAAGTATTTCGAAATGTAAACATTTGTTAAATGATATTTTAACACAAAAAGATTACAAAGGAATTTCATTGAAAGTTGCATCAAAAATCAATCGTTTGCAACAACAATTAGTTCGTTTGCAAACAATTTTAAATAGTTATAATGAACTAAGATTACACGGAATAATTTCTTTCTATAGTCTTGCAACAAAGAAATGGGTTGAATTTTATGCACCAAAGAATTTTATGAGTAATCAGTTAGGTTCTACGGTTTATTTAATCACTTTCTTAGTTACTTATCATAATGGTAAGACAGGAGAAAAATATATTACGCAGACAGCCAAAGAGTATAACAAGATGTTTTGGACAGCTTGTGGAGGTGGTTTTATTGTTTCTTTTTTGTGTTTTATCAAAACCGGAATTGGAAATATACATGATACATCGCCATTGTTTAAAGCATTTTTCTTTAGTATTAATTACGCTGTTGGTTTCTGTACGATTTATTTGACACATATGACGCTTGCTACAAAACAGCCTTCTATGACAGCAGCTCGTTTAGCTCGTTCGCTTGTGCCGACTTCTGGTTCTGAACTGAATGTGAAAGATTTTACAACTTTATTTGCGCAATTAGTAAGAAGCCAAATGATTGCTTTTTTAGGAAATGTTGTTGCAGGTTTTGTGGTTTCATTAGGAATATTTTATTTACTCAACGAAATCTTAGGATTAGAAGTTTTAAAATATTCTAAAGCGTATCATTATTGGGAAGAAGTAGTGATAATGGATTGGCATATTTTTTACTTCGGAGCAATTGCTGGAGTCTTCTTATTCCTTTCAGGATTAATTTCTGGAATTACAATTAATAATCAACGTTTTCATAATATTCCAGAACGTATTTATAATCATCCAATTCTGAAGAAATCATTTTCAGAACGTAGAAGAAGAAGAATTTCGAATTGGTTTGAGAAAAATATGGGAGGAGTTGTCGGTAATGTTGCATTCGGTTTTATGATGGGATGTGCCTTTTTGATTGGCGATTTTACAGGTCAACCTTTCGATATTCGACACATTACTTTCGTTTCAGGAAACTTCGCGATTGGTATTGGAGGAATGGGCTATCATTTTGATATTGGACCAATGATTATAGGTTTTATTGCAATTTTCATGGTTGGTTGGAGCAACTTCTTAGTTAGTTTTATCTTATCATTATTAATGGCAATGCGATCTAATAATATTCCTTTTTATAAGATTTTTACGATGATTTCGCATACATTAAAAGCATTTTTCCGAAATCCATTACCATTTTTTATTCCGCCTTTATGGACAAAAAACAAAGAAGAAGCTTAGTTAGAAATGGAAACAAACTTTGAAAAACAATTACGTTACGATAAAGCTTATCTTAAAATGGCTTTTGAATGGGCGAATCTATCCTATTGTGAACGCAAAAAAGTTGGTGCAATTATTGTTAAAAATCGAATGATTATTTCTGATGGTTACAATGGTACGCCAAGTGGTTTTGAGAACAAATGCGAAGATGAAGAGGGGAATACAAAATGGCATGTTTTGCATGCTGAAGCAAATGCAATTCTAAAATGTGCAACTTCCACTCAATCTGCAGAAGGAGCGACGTTGTATATTACACTTTCGCCTTGTACAGATTGTAGCAAACTTATTCTGCAAGCAGGTATAAAGCGCATCGTTTACATTCAACAATACAAAGACCTTTCTGGGTTAGAGTTTTTAGAAAAATCAGGAATTACAATTCGACAAATTACAGAAGAAGAATTATACAGTTAGCATTTTAATGAGAAGTTTTTTCAAGGTTATTAATATCGTATTAGTTGTGATGATTATTTTCTTAATCGGTTTTATGGTTGGGAAAAAATACGACTTTGCGTTCGATGAAAACAAGGATATTGTAGGTTTGCAATATTCGGATAACGAACAAAAAATTCGTCGATTAGTTTCTTTGATTGACAATGAATATGTGAACGATGTTAATTCGGATAGTTTGGTTGATGATGCGATTCATTATATGGTTGCCAAGCTAGATCCACATAGTACATATATCGACAAAGCTTCTGTACAAAAGGCAGAAGAACAATTGAAAGGTGAATTTGTTGGAATTGGAATTCAATTTCGCACAATGAACGACACTATTGTTGTTGAACGTACGTTGCCTGGAACGAAAAATTATGGTAAACTAGAGTTTGGAGATCAATTAGTTGCTGTAGATAATCAATCTTTGGTTGCAAAAGATAATAAAACAATAGAAGGTTTATTGAAAGGTAAGAAAGGATCGGAAGTTAAACTATCTGTTATTCGCGATCGAAAACCAGTTTCTGTTACGCTAAATCGTACTATTGTTCCAATTCCTACGGTTACTGGAAAACATATGTTAACGAAAGATATTGGTTATCTTAAATTGACTCGTTTTTCTGAAAATTCTGCAAATGAAGTTCACGAAGGTTTACAAAATTTATTGGATCAAGGAATGAAAACTTTGGTGTTTGATTTACGTGGAAATCCTGGAGGAATCATGCATATTGCCGAAGAAATTGCAGATGAATTTTTGACGAAAAACGAATTGATTGTTTACACTCAAGACAAACAAAAACGTAAAAAATATATTTACGCCACAAATAGAGGTCTTTTCGAGCAAGGGAAAATTTATGTTTTAATGGACGAAAATTCTGCTTCCTCGAGTGAGATTGTTGCGGGAGCTTTGCAAGATTACGGACGTGGAATTATCGTTGGTCGTCGTTCGTTTGGTAAAGGTTTGGTGCAACGTGAAATTAATTTAGGCGATGATACTAAAGTTCGTTTAACGGTTGCAAACTATTACACACCTTCTGGACGATCTATTCAAAAACCTTTTGATAAAAAAACGGCAAAATACAGCGACGATTTATACAAACGTTTAAAATCGGGTGAATTATATAGTAAAGACTCAATTAAAATCAATAAAGACTTAGAGTTTACAGCGCCTTCAGGTAAAAAAGTCTACGGCGGTGGTGGAATTATTCCTGATGAATTTGTTGCATTAGATACAAATTCGGTTTCGAACTGGTTGTATTATAATCAAGATGCAAATTATTTTAATGACTTTTTATTCAAGAAAATTTATTCAATTCACGATTTTTTCATGTTTCATAACGAAGCAATTTATTTGAAATATTTCAGTGCTGGAATGTATAGAAATGAGTTTTTAGGTGTTTTAGGAATTCCTTCAAATGAGTTTAACCCTGTCTTTTCAACAACTGTTGATAACTATATGAAAGCCACAATTGCTGGAACTTTATATGGTTCTCGTGCATTTTATCAAGTTTGGATGCCCGAAGATGAAATGATAAAGCGTATTTTTGAACTTGAAAAAATAACGAAGTAAATGCTGTGGAAAGATGCTTTGTATGACTATCAAATGTATCTGAAATTAGAAAAAAGAGTTTCTGCCAATACAATTGAAGGTTATCTACGCGATATTCAAAAATTAATTAATTATTCTGATAAACAACCTTTAGATTATTCACAAGATGATTTAAGGGATTTTGTACACGATTTTGCATCGAGTGAATATAGCGTGCGTTCGCAAGCGCGTGTTATTTCTGGCTTGAAAAGCTTTTTTGGGTACTTACAACTCGAAGATTTTAGAGAAGATAATCCAACTTCTTTGCTCGAAACTCCAAAAATTGGGATGAAACTTCCTGATGTACTTTCTGAAAAAGAAATTGATAAAATGATTGAAGTAATTGATTTATCAAAACCAGAAGGACAGCGCAATCGTGCGATTATAGAAGTGCTTTATGGTTGTGGTTTGCGTGTTTCGGAATTGATAAATCTCAAAATTTCTGATCTTTTTTTTGATGATGGTTTTATTCGTGTTATTGGGAAAGGAAACAAACAAAGACTTGTTCCGATTAGCGATTATACGATAAAATATATTAACTTGTACAAAGAAAGTATTCGTATTCATCTTCCTATACAAGCTGGTTTCGAAGATTTTTTGTTCTTAAATAGACGAGGTAAAAACCTTACACGAGTAATGATTTTTACAATCGTGAAAGAATTATCGATAATTGCTGGAGTTAAAAAAACAATTAGTCCGCATACATTTCGTCATTCTTTTGCGACTCATTTATTGAAAAATGGAGCAGATCTTCGTGCAATTCAGTTAATGTTGGGACACGAAAGTATTACGACGACTGAAATTTATACGCATGTTGATCAAGAATTTATTCGAGATGCGATTATCAAATTTCACCCGAGAAATAAATAGTTTAATCATCCTGAATCTGTTTCAGATTTTACATTAAAATAGAAAAGAAATGATAAAATCATTCAAGTTTTGCCCCAATTGTGGACATACGATCGATCTCTTTGACTTTAGAAAAATGACATGCAACAATTGCGATTTGGTCTATTATCAAAACGTAGCTGCTGCGGTGGCGGTTATTCTTAAAAAAGATGACAAAATCTTGTTTACTGTTCGTAATAAAGAACCAAAAAAGGGAATGTTAGATTTAGCTGGTGGATTTACAGATCCAGATGAGTCGGCAGAAAGAACGTGTCAACGAGAGATTGAAGAAGAATTAGGAATTAAAATTCCTTTAGAGAATTTCAAGTATTTTCTTTCGCAACCCAATACATACGAGTATAAAGAAGTTCCGTATAAAACGTGTGATTTAGCATTTATTGCTGATTTTCCTGACGAAGAAATTGTTCTTGAAAAAGATGAAATTGCAGCTATAAAATGGATTGCTATCAACGAAATTAATTTAGACGACATTGGTTTTGATTCATTAAGAAAAGTGGTAGAAATTTATATTAATTCTTTGAAATAGTTCACATGATGTTGAAATAAGTTCAACCGGGCGTGATTTGTCAACCTGAACTCGTTTCAGGTTCTCATCATTAAAATATTAACAATGAAAAAAATACTTTTATTAAGTGCTATTTTCCTAACAATAGTTTCGTGTAGCACGCAGAATGTAGCGGTAGATTATGACCGAGATTTTGATTTTGAAACAAATAGAACGTATTCTTTTACGCAAACAGGAAATTTAGGATTGAATGATTTAGATTCTGCTAGATTATATTCTTCGATTGAAAAAGGAATGTTATACAGAGGTTTTCAGAAGTCGAATGATGGAAATTTAACGTTAGACGTGAAGCCAGAAGAATATGTTTCGAAGCAACAAAATTCTAATGTTGGAATTGGAATGGGAACGGGTGGTTATGGTTTTGGAGGTGGAGTTTCGGTTGGAATTCCGATTATGTCTCAAAAATTAAATCAAAATTATACGATTTCGATGAAGGATGAAGGAAGATTGGTTTGGGAAGGAACCTTGAAAATTCAAATGCCGTTGAAAGCTTCGCCAGAAGTTCGTGCAGCAAATATTCAGAAAGGTGTAACGAAATTGTTGCAAAAATTTCCACCTAAAAAGAAATAATAATTAAAAAATCCCTCGAAAACTAAAATTACGAGGGATTTATATTTTGTCCGATTTGGATATGCAGTTTCAACGTAAAAATGCGCCTTACAAAGAAGTTTCTGAATCAATTTTATTTATCCAAAACAGCACTTTCACAATATCAATAATTTAACCTAAATTATTTAGATAGATAATAATCATTATGTTAAGTAAGATATTTTTAAAGAAACATTGACTTATTTTCGATTTAAAAATTTATAATCGAAAATTAATTCCTAATAAAATATAACGATGGTTTAATGTATAATTAGAATAACTATTATAATAATCGCTGATATTTTTAATGTCAAATGATTTATTATTTAGAAGGTTAGCTCCTCTTATATATAAAGTATAATTGTCTTTTTTAGGTCTAAAAAACATATAAGTATCTAAGAAATTATAACTACTATTTGATTTTAAATTAGGTTTATAAAAATCCCAAGTTAAATTAAAAAATAGTGAATTTATTGGTTTAATTAATAATTTTGTAGAATTATTAAGTGAAGAAAATTCAAATTTCTGCTCTAATCCTTCTGTGTTATTTTGATTATATCGATAATTAAAATCATTCTCAAAATTAACTGGAAATTTAAATGATGATTTTACGAAAAAATTAATTGTATAACTTTGATTAATATTTGTTCTTAAATCCGAATTATTAATTTGATTTTGATAATTCATCCTATTATAACTTCCTCTCAATCTTATATTTGTTCTTAATGGATAATAATATTTTTCGACAGAAGTTGACAAACCTAAAGATTCATTTTTAGTATCTAACAAAAAACTCGAAATTTTAGTCAAATCATTTTCAATTAAAATGGTTGAAAATATATTGTTTTTATTAATTTGATAATAACCATTTAGTATCCAATTAAATTGACGATAAGCATTTTGACTAGAAAAATCAAAACTAACTTTTTTAATCTTTTGAAAATCAAATGTGTCTAAATTCTTTTGCAAAGTTCTGTGATTAGTTAAAATATAATTTTGATATAAATAATTTTCTTGTGGTAACAGTTGATCTGATAATAAATTAAAACTCAACCTATTTTGAGCATTAAAACTATATATTAAGTTAATTATAGGATTAAAAACCGAACGCTTTATATTATTTTCATTGTTATTTAACCAATAATTTTTCAATTTTAACTGATTTACCCAAATTAATTTACCGATTACAAAACTATATTTACTTTCAATCGTGCTGTTGATAATTTCGTAATCTAAATTATTTTGAAAATCACTTTCCAAAAGTTCTTGACCTTGAAATAATTTAGACTCCAATTTATTCTGAATAAAACTTTGATTCGCATTAATTTCGTACTTACCTAATTTATTTCTTCCAAAAAAGTTAAATCCAACTGTTGTGAAATATTTTGTAAAAGAGCTTAATTGTATTGAATTTGAAACAAAATTAGTAGAACCTAAAAAATCTATTCCAGGAAATAAATCAAAATCTTGTGGTTTATCATTTACTGAAAATTGAGTATATAATTGTAAACTATTTTTTGCGCTAATTTTTTCGGTATACAATAAATGATTTCGAAAATATTTATTTTTTGACCTCAAATTACTTTCAAATTGATTTCTATAATTAGAATCGTAAAAATTACTCGTTGACATTTTTTCAAAACGATAAATCATATCATTTTCAATCATTGATTTGTTTTTATTCTTCCACGTCAATTTCAAATTAAAATCATACAAGATTGGTTTTTTAATAACTTTATTATTCTCCGAAAGATTAATTATACTGTCTCCATTAAAATTATAAGACGTTTCATTGGAAGTTTCATATCGTAAATGATCATTTAAAGCCGTAAAATTAAATCGAAGATTTGTAGCTTTAGAAATTTTATAAATTGTGTTTGTATTTCCGTACCAGTATTTATTTTGATTAGCTCTTTGTGTCCCCACATCACTACTAAAAGTTGTTTCGGTAATTGCTTTAGGTGCTAACTCTTCCTTAATTTTAGAACTTGTGACATCACTATTACCTGAAAAATAATCGTAAGGCGTTTCGTTAAACCCCGTGTTATTATATGATAATGTCGTAAAGTTTTTGATCACATTAGAAACAATTAAGCTATTTGCTTTTGTTTGAATACGATTTTCTATTCCTCCTGCCAAATCAAAATTTGCAGAGACATCAGCCATTCCTTTTTTCAATTTAAGATTTAAGGCTACTTGGTCTGTATATTTTATATTTTTTAAAAGTGGATTCTCTTCGAAATTATCAATTGCTTGTACTTGTTCTATTATTTCTGGAGAAATATTTTTAGATCCATTCGTATATTGATTTCCAAATAAATCATCTCCGTCTAACAATAATTTCTCTATTGGTTTATTCTTATATTTAATTGTTCCATCACTTTCCACTTTTATTCCTGGCATTTTTCTAAGAACATCTTCTATACTTTTATCTAAATCACTTCTGTAGTGATTGACATTGTAATTTATTGTATCATTATTTACAGTAAACGGTTTTGAGTTTTTTATTGTAACTTCCTTTAGTTGAATGTTACTTCTTAATAAAACAAAATCTATTTGATTTTCTAGTAATAATTCTGATCTTATAATTATTTTAAATTCTTTTTCAAACCCTAACTTATAAACTTCTAAAAAAATTGTATCGCTTACTTCAGATAAATCTATTTGATAAAATCCATTAGATTTAGTTGATGTAAATTTTTCTATTAATTGATTGTCTTTATTTTTTATCAAAACAGAAACAGATGAAAGTGATGTTTTTCCTTCATCTGTTATATTTCCTTTTATAATTTGTGCTTGTATAAAACTCCCTACGAAAAAGAGAATTGATAAAAATAAATTTCTCAAATGTATTGTTTTAATCTACTAAACACTCTATTTTACACTTCGGAACACTTTCTGTTATTTCATTACCTTGAGGGGTTACAACTATTCTATTATTTTCTTTGTACCATTTTTTATACATCTCTTGGAATTCTTTAAAATTAATAAATTTCATATTATCCTTGTATGGATTATCTATCTCTATATTTTCATTTTTCAATGTTATATCTGTTGCTGTTATTTTAAATTGATTATCTAAAGAATATACCTCAAGTATTACACCTGGTAATCCATCAAACTTCCAAGGTCCACCATAAGTAAATCCTAATTCTGTTGTGAAATAAGCTTGATATTTACGTCCATAATATTCCATTAAAGCCATCTGACATTCATAACCAAGAACTTTTTTTGTTTCATTAGTTAGTTGCCATTTAAAAACATTAATAGGATCTATTGTAAGAAACTCTTTAAAAGCTATATTGTTTTTGTAATATATTTTATTCTTTTGATAATCTTTATACATATTACTTACTCCTTCTTTACTTATAATTTGTATTAAGTTTTCATCTAAATCCATGTTTTTTTGCTTAAAATCAATCGTAAACAATGATTTTTCATCACTTAAGGATAGATAAGATGGTCTAGTTGAATTTGGTAATCCTTCCCAATTATATTCATATTTATATTTTATAGTAAGACTACTCTGCGCAAACAGAGTAGCCATAAATAATGTAAATAAAATATTTAATATTATTTTCATTTATTTTATTCAAAAATTATACAGTCCCTCCTTGTTCTCTTACATAATTTTCTGCAAACATTTTCACAAGTCCGCAATTTGATGCTGTAGATCCGGCATTACATTCGGTAAAAGTTTTTACTACTTCATCGTTATATGTAACTGTAGCAGTGCAACATGCTACTCCATTTTCCTCCACTGTAGTCATTTTTATTTCAAACCCAGATGATTTAGTTTCATTTGCCATCGCAAATGTTCCGATAAGTGCAAAAGCACTTACTAATAAGATTTTTTTCATTTTAATGTATTTTAGTTTTTAATAATTAATCATAGTTTGCAACCTATAATTACCCATTAACTTTAATTAGTTTAATATTAATAATAATTTTAGAGAAAAAAAAGTGCACATTAAAATTAAATAATTAAAACCCAAAAGTTTAACATTAGCCATATTTATAAATCTTCTATAACGTGTTTTATATAAAATACAAAACCTCCAATTGGAGGTTTTTTTATGTTCTAGAATTTCAATTATGTAAAGTAATCTGTTTTTAGAAATTAAGTTATTTCAGAAGTGATTGATATTTTTCAAAGTCTGAAGAACCCATTTTTTCTTTTACAAATTCTTCCATTCCGATATCACTTTTTTCTCGCACATAGCGAGTAAAAGACAAAATAGTTTTACAATTTTCAAAACCTCTATTTTTCATATCTTCTTTTATAGAATCAGATAATCCTTCTAACCATTCCTCGTAATCTACTAAAGTTGGTTCGATTTCTAAACTATTGTAGATATAAACAGCATTACCATAAGAAAACAATAGTTCATGATATTCTCTATCATCTTTAGCTATACTTTGAATAAAATTTTCTTGGTTAAGATTTTGCTTTTCTAAAGGGTGTTTAACTTTTATCATTTGTCTAAAATAATCTAATACAAAGTAAGTAAATTCAATCGATTTTATAATTCATAATAACATTTATGTTAAGTAGGTGATTATCATTGAAAAAGTATTATTTCATTTTTAATAATTCTTCTTTAAAATCCTTATACAAAATGTTATATGTTTTTAATAATTGTTGATCTTGTGTTGTCGATGATGTTGAATATTCATATGATATTTTTATTCTAGACATTGACTCTTTAGAGTATAATACTTTTCTTTTATCTATATCTATTTGTAATCTTCCCTAAAA
>NZ_DEVJ01000048.1:0-38978 GCF_002362875.1 Empedobacter sp. UBA3239
TTGTTCATTGTAAATATTTTGTACTTAAAACAATTTACTGATTTTCAATCAAATGAACAACTTTATTATTTAGTAATCAAAATGCACAACGGGTGTCTTATATCTTTTCTTACTACGGAAGTTTTGTTAGGATATCCAATTCTCTTCATAGTCTTATTTTTATAAAATAGGGTAACAAATCTGAACACTATTTTCTATAGAAAAAACGAATGATACATAATTAACATTTTATCCAAATAAGACATACATTGCTTTATTTTTATCAATTATCCATTATTAAATACTTATTAAATGATTAATAAATCTTTTTTTTATTTTTTTTTATAAAATTAAAATCGATACTCATTAACAGATAATTTTTATTTGAATTTTATACATTTCAGAAAGTGAAATCACGTTAAAAAATGAAGAATATTTAGGAATATATTAACCTAATAAAAACAAAAAAGGCAACCAATTGGTTGCCTTTTTTATTATAATATTTAAACTGATTAATTAGTCAATTTTGATATTATCGATAATTAAATCGTACGCAACTTCTTTTCCTACTTTTAAAGAAAATAAGTCATTTCCGACTGTTTTTTGAATATCAAGTCCTTCAATATTTAAGGTTACAAGAACCCATTCTCCTTTTGTATCTATTGCACCATTGTATTGGTTATTTTCTGCTCCAGAAACTGTAACTGGTTGATTTGCTAATTCGCCTACATTAAAAGGTGTAAAACCAGTTGTAGATTTGTTTACATTTAATGATAATGATTTTCCTGATTTACCTTTTACATAGAATGTAATTTTCTTCGGATTAGTAGGAAGTTCGTTTGTTAACTTTGCAGTAAATACATAATCGTTACCTGCTGGTGTTCCTTTTATTTGTAATGCATTCGAATCATCTCTTCCTAAACCTACAGCACTTGTTGCATAGTCTTTAAGTCCAAATTTTGCGTTAATAGAAGACATAAAATCTGCCCAAACGTTAAAATCAGATCCTTTAAATAACAAGTTAGCAGCTTCTGTATCATTTCCGCCACCTGGATTTTGTCCTCCACCTACATCAAAACGAGGTTGATCGAATTTTACATCTTTTGTATCACGGATAAATAATTGGTAAGAAGCATTATTACCACTTTTATAATAGGATACTAATACTGTTATAGATCCACTAGTTGTTGGAAGTTTTATATCTTTAAAAGAAGCATATTTACTTGTTCTTAAATCAACCTTACCTCCTTTTTTATCAATTAATTTCACATTATCAGCTGTTGAAGTTGATCCTACTGGATAATAAGTTTGTGCTACTTCTGGAGACTCAAATTGTACATTGTTTATTTTCACTAACGTATTTACATTTTCTGGCTTCAAAGCTTCTGCAAGACTATTTACTTCTTTAGGAGCAATTGTTTGAATTGGATCACATGTTTTAATAAATACTTTTTCTCTCAATTCTTTTGGCATACGATCTAAGTCGAAAGTAGTTGCTTGAGTTCCTGTTAACTTAGTACCAATTCTAATTGTACCACGATCTTCGGCAACTTTTAATCCTTTTAAATAAACCTGAACTGTACTTCCTATTGGATAAAACCCATAAACAGGGCGTTCTGCTAATTCTATTTGTATACCAGCTGTTGCTCCAGAAGCTTTGTCTTGAAAAGAAATTGTATTTGATAAGTTTCCAGACTCGTCGCTTGTAATAACAATTCCTTCTACAATCAAGTCTTCTACAACCATTCCTTTTTCATCAACTTTCAAGGTTTTATTTGATACTTGATCTAATAAATCTTTAATTGTAATGTTTGCTTCTTTTTTTTGTGGACATTCTAAAGATGGAACTGAATAATCATCATCTTGAACACATGATTGTACTGTAAATAAGCCTAAACTTAAGGCTGTCGCTATTGTTAATTTTGCTATTGTATTCATTGTATTTTTTCTTTAAAATTGATTAAAATCTGAAGTAAAGGTTCGCGAAATAAGTTGTTCCCATTCCATACCACAATTTTGGACCAAATGTTTTTTGATAAGTAGGATCTATTGCATTCGTATATTTCCCTGTTCTCATTTGTTCAAATCCTCCGGTTACATACTCTTTATTATTCAAGACATTATTGATTGTTCCTGAAATTCCTGCAGAATATTTACCAATACGAAATGTTTTACCAACATTGATATTTAACATAAATTGATCATCCATTTTAGGTTGTCTAAGAACTTCTTTCAACCCTTCTTCTGTTATACCTTCAATTGGATAACCTTCTTCTGTTTTTACAAAACGATCTGTTCTTCTATATGCAGCTATATCTAAATAATTGTTCATTAAATAGTTTCCAGATACACCAATCCACCAGAATTTTGGATCACGGTATTCGGCACTTAAAGAAAATCCTGTTTGTGGTCCACCTCCTAATTTATAGTTCTTTATATAAGCTTCTCCATAATTCTTATAAGCGACACCTTCGTTTCTTGCATAATCATCAGAATATAAATTATAATCTGCATTATCTTTATAAACATACTGCCCTATGGCTGCAACAGCAGAAACTGTAAGAACCGGTAATACTTGTGCCTCTACAGCTAACTCTGTTCCCAAATACTCTTTTCCTACACCTGTCATTACTTCAGATACAAATATTTGATCATTTGTTCCGTCGATATAACCAAACGATTTCTTAACTTCGTCTTTAGTTCTTGTATAGAAAGCTGTCGCACGTGCTTTTATACGTGGAGCTCTTAGGATATATGACAAATCACTTGAGAATATTTTTGCACTTTTTACTCCATCAACAGTTACTTCATTTACACGAGCATTTGGAAAAATCTCATCAGAAGTTGGTGCTTCTGTTTGATACATAACATTTGCCTGAATAAAATTACGACCATCTAATTTTACTAAGAAATTAGATTTCACTCCAAAATCTACAAAATCATATGTTTTACTTTTTCCATAAGATGAATCAAGATAAATTCCATTTCTATATTTACCTTCTCTATAGAATTTTGTCATTGCAGCTTTCATACCTATTGTTACATCTAAAAATTTTCCTTTTATTTTAGATTGAGCAAACAAATCAGCATAATCTCTATTAATCTCATAATTATAACCATAACGATCATCTTTGTAAGAAATCATATCTGGATTATTAGCATCTGTCGGAGTTCTACTAAAAGAATCTTCTCCTTTTACAAAACCTCCTCCTAACAAATCTTCTACTCTACGAAATAACTCTGATTTTGTTTTCTGATAAGAAGCTGCCAAAACGACATCTATATTTGGTGTTAATTCTGTTTGAAAATTTGTATAAGCAGAATATGTTTTATCTTTATTAACATCACTACCTAACCAAAATGCAGAATAACCATCGCTAATTCCTTGATTAAACTTATATAATGAACTCCAATCCAATTGAGAAGCCGTTCCATTCAACCAAGAAGCTTTATTATTAGCTTGAGAAGGTAAATTTCTATAATATAAAGGAGATGGGTTGTACGCATTATACCAATCTAAACGTGAACTACTTTCTTCTCCAAATTGGTAAGAAATAGTTGTCGTTAATTTTGATTTATTATTAATATTCCAATGATGCGTCAACATATTAATTGGTTCGAAAGTTTTCTTTACACGTTCATTACGTTTTTCACCATCTTGCCAACCCCAATATCCATTATAATATATCCCCATCATATCCACCACCTCTTGCGTATTAGGTGAACCTGTAGAACGACGAGTTGGCGCACCAAAACTTGTAAAGTTTAAGGTATGTTTTTCATTAAACTTTTTCTCAACACCTAAATAGTAAGCATATGCATCATAAAAAGTACCTTCTATAATACCTTCATCTGCCCAACGTCTACTTCCTGAAACCATAAATGCCCAACCGTTATCCATTAATCCTGTATTGTATGTTGCCATTACACGATTTCTGTATGAACGATTGGTATTAGAATAAGCCAAACTTACTCCTTTACGCATTGTTGAAGGTCGAGTATCAAAATTTGTAACTCCTCCTAAATCTCCAAAAGCATAATTAGAAGGTTCGATTCCGTATGTTAACTCATCTGGACGACGAGTTACATCATTCAAACCTCCCCAGTTATTAAAAGTTGCACGACCATTATCCATTTTGTTCATACGAACCCCATTAAATAATACGTCATTATATTTGTTGTCTAAACCTCTTGGTTTAAACCAATACGAACCTAATTCGTACGCAGAAACGCGAGCAAAAACATCGCGCGAAGATTGTAAAAGTCCTGAATTTGAAGCTGTCGAACTTTCATCATCAGATAATTCATCATCTGTTAATGTAATAATTCCAACTTCTGCTGTATTTGGATTAAATGTTAATTTAATATCACCTAAGTCAAGCTCTTTTTGCCCTGCTACAGTGATTTCTTTTTCATATGGGTCATAGCCCACGCCATAAACTTGTAATTTGTACGTTCCATCCGGAATATCTACAAACTGAAAATATCCTATACGATCGGTGATAGCAGCATCGCTTACTGCTCCTCCGTCCAAACGTACAGTGAGGTTATAAACCTCTTCACCTGTAGCAGCATTTTTTGCTACCCCAGTAACCTTTGTTTGCGCCTGCGCCATAGCGACAGTTGCAGCAAAGACTGAAAGACTTAACAATAATTTGTTCATTCAAACGAATTTTTATTTATAAATTAGCTCTCTATTTCCTTCATCGAAAAAAATAGGACAACAAATTTAGTAAATTCATAATTAATAACATATGTTTAAAATTAATAAATCTTTAACTTTATTAATAATTTTTAATTTATTCTTATCATTAAACGTTAAAGCTCAAAGCAAATATTCAAGTGCAACTGTAGCTTTTTATAATGTCGAGAATCTTTTTGACACCATAAAATCAGTTGGATATGTAAATGGAACTTTACCTTTTAATGACAAAAATTATCACATTCAGATTGCAGAATCTGACATATCGAAGTACGAAACAGAAGAATTCAAACAAAGTTATACGTACGAAAATATAAAAGGAAAGAAAATTATCCGTCCATTAATTCTTCAAGAAGAATTTTTACCAAACGGAAATAAAAGATGGAATACAGAAAAATATTTCCAAAAAGTCAATAATATTTCAAAAGTTATTAGCGAATTAGGCGCAGATGTTACAGGCTCTGCTCCAGTAATCGTAGGTATTTGTGAGATCGAGACAAGAGAAACTTTAGAAGATTTAGCAAAAAGCTCTGCTTTGAAAAAATACGATTATGGTGTTGTTCATTTCAATTCGTTTGATGCTCGTGGAGTTGATACAGGTTTATTGTATCAAAAATCTCGTTTCAAGGTTATTGATGCAAGACCTCATCCAATTTTCAATTATGATACTGAAGGTAAACGCAAATATACGCGTGATATTCTACAAGTTACAGGTTTATTAGACGGTGAAGAAATCACTTTTTTAGTGAATCACTGGCCTTCTCGTAGTGGTGGAGAAAAAGTTTCGATGCCAGCTCGTATGGAAGCAGCAAAGGTGATGAAAGGAATTTTTGATGAGTTAAAATCTAAAAATCCAAATGCAAAAGTAATTGCAATGGGTGATTTTAATGATGATCCTATTTCTCCAAGTATTAAAAACATATTTGATCCGGCTGGAGAAATTGCTAAAGTTTCGGATAACGGATATTACGATCCTATGTTACCTTTATATAAAAAAGGTGTTGGTACTTTAGCTTATCGTGATGCTTGGAATCTATTTGATCAATTTATCTCAACTTCATCATTGGTTACAAAAAATAAAGATTATTCAACGTATAAAATCTTCAAAACTGAAATTTACAACAAAGATTATTTAAAAGCGACAGAAGGTGCATATAAAGGCTTCCCTAACCGTATGTGGAGCGGCGATACTTATCGTGCAAACGGTTATTCTGACCACTTTCCAGTCTATACAATCTTATTAAAACAAGCAAAATAAAAATGAACAAATTAGAGCAATTATTTAGTCAAAAAAATAAAAACCTCATTACAATATACACAACAGCTGGGTATCCGAATTTATCGGATACCCTTGTTATTTTAAAAGAATTAGATCAAAATAATGTTGACATTATCGAAGTCGGTATTCCATATTCTGATCCTTTAGCTGATGGTCCAACAATACAAGCTACAAGTGAAAAAGCGTTAGCAAATGGAATGACATTGGACATTTTGTTTGAGCAATTAAAATCGGTTCAAAATCAAATATCTTCGCCAATTGTTTTGATGGGTTATTACAATCAAGTAATGACATTCGGATTAGAAAAATTCTTACAAAACTGTCAAGAAAGTGGAGTTTCAGGCTTGATTTTACCTGATATGCCGTACGAAATTTACTTGACGCAACACAAAGAATTATTTGAGAAATACGATCAAAAAGTTACATTTTTAATTACACCTTTAACAACAGAAAAACGCATTAAAGAGATTAATGATGCAACTTCTGGATTTGTTTATATCGTTTCGAGTTCAGCTACAACTGGTGCTACACAATCTAATTATAATGAAGATTTTTTGTCAAATGTTAAAAATTTAGGTTTAACAAAACCACATCAAATAGGATTTGGAATTTCGACAAAAGCTGATGTAGAAAAAGCTTGGAATTACGCAGATGGAGCAATTATCGGAAGTGCTTTTTTACGTGTTTTAGAAAATTCGAATGGAAATCTTTCTGGAGCAATTAAAGATTATCTTTCAGAATTGAGATAAAAAAATAGTTTTCAAAACAAAAAGCAAGCTCTTCTAGCTTGCTTTTTTGGTTTGACTATTTTGTTTTTATTCAACCGAAATTTCATCAATAAATAACCACGCTTTATTTCCTGCCACAGCTTGTCCATCTGGAATTATTCCTAAATTCTCAATCACTAATTTAGGATATTTCGCTTGTTGTTTTTGTAAATCAATCTTCATTATTCCATTTGATTTTTCGATTTCAGAAGATGAAATAGTTTTAATTTCTTTAAAATCTTTTCCATTATCAGAAATCAAAACTTTGACAGATTTTGGGAGATAAATCCAACTTCCTTTGCGATCTAACGTAGAAATTGAATTGTAGAGAACTCCATTTTAGTTCCCACATCTATTGTCACAATCACATCTTTTCCAGAAAAACCTAACCACGATTTCCCATGATTTTTAAGACTTTCTTTTATTCCATCCACCAAAGTAGACGCTCCACCAACCGAATATGCCTCAGCAGGTTGATACTCTAATGTGATTTTTTTGGCTGTTGATTTCGTAATTACAAAATCCTGAGAAGTTGTTGCACTTACTTTTTTACCATCTTCAAAATAGGCTGATTTTACCGTTTGAGATTTCGTAATTTCTAATGGTTTTTGATATACATTCGAATTAATAATTGGCTCTGAACCATCTGTTGTAAAACGAATTCGTGAAGGTTCATTCGCCGAACTCAACTCATATTTTATTTTCCCATTTTGGTCAACAGAAGCCTTTCCATCAACCTCATAAATCGCCGTACTATGTTTGATTCCTTTTTCATCTAAAATCGCAAAATGACGGCAAAAGAGGTTTCTTTCAAGCGCTTCTTTGACACCTCATCATCTCTAATATGTACATTTACATATGGAAAAAGCGCAATTACCTCATCCATGACATCTTGCAAAAATTGAAACGTTTCTTCTTTTGGACAAAAAATATCTTCCGAAACTCCTCTTGTTTTCCATACTTCTAACTTCTCATCTGTAAAACCTAAATTAGGATAAGCTGCCAACGCAGCCTGCGCATGTCCAAGTATTTCGATTTCTGGAATAACATCTATATGCAGTTTAGCTGCATAAGCCAATACCTCTTTTATCTGTTCTTGCGTGTAAAATCCGCCATATTTTTTATCATCAAATTTCATATCCGAATACGCACCAACCTGCGATCCATTTCGCCAAGCACCAACTTCTGTTAACTTTGGATATTTCTTAATCTCGATTATACAACCTTGATCATCAGTCAAATGCCAATGAAATTTATTGTATTTGTAAGCCGCCAAATAATTCAAATAATTTTAGACCACATCTAACGTAAAAAAATGGCGAAAAAAGATCTAAATGCATTCCACGATACGTAAATTATAGTTCATCTTTTATTCTGAGATAAGGTAATTTGAGATCCTTTTTATGTTCTTCAATTAATTGTAAAAGTGTTTGTATTCCGAGAAAAATTCCTTGATTTGTAGGCGAAGCAATCAATATCCCGTTTTGATTAATATTCAACTCATAATATTCTTCGTTACTATTTTCTGGAGCAGCCAAGTAAATTATATTAATCGTATTGTCGAAATTGTTAGAAGTAGTTTTCGTTAGATTTTTTCCCGTAATTGATTTGAATTGTTTCATCAAATAATCTATTTCTGGAAAATTTGGATCTGGGTTAATCGTAATTTTATTTCCTAAAACCAAAGTTCCTTTCTTCAATTCTAATTGTTGAGGTTGAGGAATAAAACTATTTTGAGCAGAAACAAAAGTAGAAACAGCTAACTCAGCTAATAAAGAGAAAAACGGAAGATGTTTCATGTGTTATTTTTTGATAATGACTAAGATAAACTTGTTTTATCAAATAATAACGACGCAACGAGCAAAAACATTCAAAATAAAAAAGCAAGCTTAATTCAGCTTGCTTTCTATTTTGGAAATGTTTTATCTAAAAAATTATTCAACAATTAAGATGAAATAATTCTTTTTACCTTTTTGTAATAAAATGTATTTATCTGCGATTAAATTTTCTGTTGTCAACACAAATTCTTCCGCTACTTTTTCTTTGTTTACAGAAATTGCGTTTGCTTTCAATTCGCGACGCGCTTCTGAATTTGATTTTAAGAAACCTGATTTCTCTGCTAAAGCAGTAACAATATCTAATCCCCCTTCGATATCAATTTTTGCAATTGTTGCTTGAGGTACACCTTCGAAAACTGATAAGAAAGTATCTCCATCTAATTCTTTCAAATCTTCTGAAGTTGATTTTCCGAATAAAACTTGAGATGCTTTTTCTGCTTTGCGTAATTCTTCAACACCATGAACTAAAATTGTAATTTCAGTTGCTAATTTACGTTGTAATTCGCGTAAATGTGGCTCTTGACGATGACGCTCGATTAAATCATCAATCGCTTCTTTTTCTAAAAACGTATAAATTTTGATGTAACGTTCAGCATCCGCATCCGCTTGATTTAACCAAAATTGATAGAATTTATAAGGAGAAGTACGGTTTTTATCTAACCAAATATTTTCCCCACCTTCTGATTTTCCAAATTTAGTTCCGTCCGCTTTAGTTGTTAATGGACAAGTAAACGCAAACGCTTCTCCTTGAACTGTACGTCGAATTAATTCTGTTCCTGTCGTAATATTTCCCCATTGATCAGAACCTCCCATTTGTAATTTTGCACCTAATTCTTTGTACAAGTGTAAATAATCGTATCCTTGAATCAATTGATATGTAAATTCTGTGAAAGACATTCCGACATTAGACTCTGATGAAAGACGCGATTTTACTGAATCTTTCGCCATCATGTAGTTAACTGTAATATGTTTCCCTACGTTACGAGCAAAATCAATAAAAGAGAAATTTTTCATCCAATCGTAGTTATTCACCAATAAAGCTGAGTTACCATTGTTCGTATCAAAATCTAAGAAACGAGATAATTGCGCTTTAATTCCAGCTACATATTTATTTAATGTTTCTTCATCTAACAAACTTCTTTCTGCAGCTTTACCAGTAGGATCACCGATAAAACCAGTTGCACCACCAACCAAGGCGATTGGACGATGACCGTGACGTTGCAAATGAACCAATAAGAAAATAGGAACCAAACTTCCCACGTGAAGAGAATCTGCTGTAGGATCGAAACCTACATAACCAGAAGTCATTTCTTTATTTAGTTGTTCTTCTGTCCCTGGCATAATATTGTGAACCAATCCTCTCCAAGTCAATTCTTCAATTAATGGATTCATAGTATTTTAATATATTTTTTATCTAATTTTTACAAGATACAAAGTTATGATTTTTCAGTAGATAATAAATGATCTGCCAAAATAAAACTTATTTGATATATTTATTTAAAATTTGAATAAAAGGAATACATGCAAACACTTTTCGAGAACGAAAAATTTAAATGGATAAACTTACAAAATCCTACAAAGATTGAGTTAGATGAAATTGCTACAAAATATTGTTTTCAGAAATTAACGATTGAAGATAGTTTGGAGCCTGGACATTTACCTAAATATGAATCAGATGATTCAAAAGTTTCGTTTTTGTTAATTCGTTTTTTTGATAAAGAACACCGTATGTTGAAAAACACTGTTCGAGAATTTAGTCACAAAGTCAGTATTTACATCGGAGCAGATTTTATTGTGACTGTTCATCAAAAGGAAATGGATATTTTTGACAAAATTCAGAAAAAATATTTAGCTAATACTGATCCTTCTAAAATCATTATCAAAGGAATTTTGTATCGTATTATTTCCGAAACCATCAAAACATATGAAGAACCAGCATATCAAATGGACGAAGAAGTCAATCAACTCGAGCATTTAATTTTTACGGATGATTTTAGAAAAATTAAACTTCCTACCTTATATAAAATCAAACGAGAAGCTACAGCTTGCAAAAAAATATTAGATTATACGCTTGAAGCGCTCAAAGAATATCGCGCGGATAACAAAAAGACAAGTTCATCACAGGATTTGTACGAAGAAAACGTAAAAATGTTACACTTGCATTCACAAATTGTAGATGACGTACAAAGTTTGTTAACAATTTATCTTTCGTTAAATGGACAGAAATCTAACGAAATCATGCAAACGCTTACCGTTTTTTCTGCATTTTTCTTACCCTTAACTTTTATCGCTGGAATTTATGGAATGAATTTCGATTTCATGCCCGAGTTAAATTACAAATTAGGCTATCCAATTTGTTTACTTGTCATGTTATTAGTGGTAATTTTTATTTACTTTTGGTTCAAGAAAAAAAAATATTTATAATTCAGTATGATTTTCGTAACGGGAGGAACAGGTTTGGTTGGCGCGCATTTGTTGGTAGAATTGGCAAAAAAGCAACAACCTATTCGTGCCTTAAAACGAAAAACATCGAACACAGAAACCATCCAAAATTTCTTTGCGGAACAAAATGCTTCGCAATTTTATCAATTTATTCATTGGATTGATGGTGATTTGTTGGATGTAACTGAACTTCCGAATTTATTAGACGGAATCGAGACAATTTATCACGCTGCGGCTTTTGTTTCATTTGATGAACGTCAAGAAGAAGAAATTTTCAATACGAATATTTTAGGAACTGAATCTTTAGTAAATGAAGCGATTGATTCTGGCGTGAAAGAATTTTTTTTCATCAGTTCTATTGCTTCAATGGACGATTTGAATCCAGCAACTAAAATGATCGATGAGCGCTCTGGTTGGAACAATAGCTTGACGCATTCTTCTTATTCTATCTCAAAATTTAGAGCAGAAATGGAAGTTTGGCGTGCTTCACAAGAAGGGATTAAAGTCATTATTATTAACCCTGGCGTAATCATCGGAACTTTGGACACAAAACGTGCAAGCGAAAGTTTGTTTCAACAAAATTCGTCAAAAAGCGATTATGCTCCTTCGGGTGGAACAGGATTTGTAGATGTACGCGATGTGGTGAAGATTTTTTTAGAATTAATTAATCAACAAGTTTACAATCAAAAATTTGTGGTAATTTCTGAAAATAAAAGTTACCGAGAAGTCTTTGATTTTGTTTCAATGAATAGCAAACGTTCAGTCAAAAATGTTTCGAATACAACCTTGAAAATTATTAAAAATCTATCTATTTTCAGTCGAATTTTTGGTGGAAAATATATGACAAAAGCGAATTATTATTCGTTGATAACTTATACCAAATACGACAATTCTAAAGTTAAAAATTTGCTTCAATACGAATTTATTCCAATCAAAGAAGCAATTGATTATCATTATAAACGTTTTCAAAAGCTGAATTCTACAAAATAGTTTACTTTTGTTTTATGGAACAACAATTCATTTCAACACTTTCAATAACTGCTTCGGAATTAAAATCAGGAAGCGTTTCTGCTAAAAGTCCATCAAATATTGCGTTGGTAAAATATTGGGGGAAAAAGAAAAATCAAATTCCAACCAATAGCTCTATCAGCTACACATTAACGAATAGCTACACAGAAACTGAATTAAAATTTTCACCAAAAACGTCGGATAATTTCGAAGTTGAAGTTTATTTGGAAGGTGAACTGAAAGAAAGTTTTGCTCCAAAAATCATTACTTTTTTCGAAAGAATTACAGCATATATTCCATTTTTGAATCAATTCAAATTTGAAGTTCACACACATAATTCGTTTCCACATAGTTCTGGAATTGCTTCTTCTGCTTCTGGAATGTCGGCAATGGCTTTGTGTTTAGTTCAAATTGAGAATATGTTAGGAGCTAATTTATCTGAAGAAGACGCCAAGAAAAAAGCTTCTTTTTTGGCTCGTTTAGGTTCTGGAAGTGCTTGCCGTTCAATTTACAAAGGTTTGGTTGAATGGGGAGAAAATGATTTTATCGAAGGAAGCTCAGATTTATTTGGAACAAAATATCCTGATACCGAAATTCATGATGTTTTCAAAACTTTTCACGACACCATTTTATTGATTCACGAAGGACAAAAATCGGTTTCTTCTACTGTTGGTCACAATTTGATGAACGGACATCCGTATGCAGAACGTCGTTTTGTGGACGCAAATGAAAACTTAAAAGCGTTATTGCCAATTTTAAAATCTGGCGATATCAAAGCGTTTGGAGAATTGGTAGAACATGAAGCATTGACATTACACGCCATGATGATGATGTCGAATCCTGCATTTATTTTGATGAAACCAAATACAGTTGCTGCTTTAGAAAAATTGTGGGAATTCCGCCGCGAAACAGGAAATCATTTGTATTTTACATTAGATGCTGGCGCAAATGTACATTTATTGTATCCTTCGCAAAATCCGGAAGCTATTGAAATCTTCATCGAAAATGAATTAAAACAATTCTGTCAAAACGGAAATTACATAAAAGATAAAGTGAGTTTTTAATCACTTCTAAAACTAAAAAAGCAAGCTACAAGAGCTTGCTTTTTTAGTTTAACTATTTTTGTCATGTTGAATTCATTTCAACATCGCATATTTTATGAGAATCTGAAACAAGTTCAGATTGACAACGATGATATTTTCTAAAGAAATTTCGATTTCAAATAAAAAAGTCATCGAAAACTGAATGACTTTATGACTATTTTTAATATGTTTCTTCGATTGATTTTACCATATTATAAATGAACTCGTTGTAAGGTGTCGGAATATTATATTGTTTTCCTAAACTGATAATTTCGCCTGCAAATTCGTCCACTTCAGAATATCGTTTTGCTTCGCGATCTTGTAACATCGAAGTTTTACCAAATTCATCCACAATTTTCATCGTTGATTTCATTCGATCCACTTCTTCTTGACCAATTGCAACTCCGTGTGCATTCCCAACCGCAAGAACTTCGTTAGAAATCATATCCATTAATATCTCAAGATGCTGATTGGTACTAAATTGTCCATATGGAAATTCCAACAAAAACGTCAATTGATTTCCGACAACATTTACCAAATATTTCGCCCACTGTGCTTTCTGAATATCATCCGATAATTGATTTGGAATTTCAGCAACATTCATCAATTCATGTAAATCGACTAATTTATCATGATTTATTGAATCCATTTTTCCGAAAATAATTTTTCCAATACTCGAAAACGTCACATGATTATCAACTTTTACCGCATCCATGTACGCAACTGCATTCACCACACGATCCCATCCAAAATGATCTGCCAAAACACGTTCAGAAGAAATTCCGTTCATCAAACTTACAATCATTGTGTTTTCGCTAACAAAAGGTTTCATATCTTCTATCGCTTGCTGTAAATGTGAACTTTTAACGACTAAAAATATATAATCTGGATAATTATTATCCTCGATTTTTGTGACATAATTAAAATCATACGCTTTATCATTCACAAAAATTTGAGATTTTTCGTATCGATTTTTTCGTTCCTCATCTACAATTACACTTACAATTTCTGGATTATATTCATAAAAACTCGCTGCATATTTTGCTCCTAAAGCTCCCAATCCAAGAAAATAAATTGATTTCATTTTTTTGTTATTTAGAAGATAAATTTAAAATAAAATCAGCAACATTTACGAATTTAAGTCTTTGAAAAAATTTAATATTTCCGGTTAATCAATTTTGATAAACCTTAGACAACTCTTTTGGATTGAGACACAAAGAATAAATCAAATTACGCAAATCATCAAGATTTGAGCTAGAATCTACAGCTATTTCATTGTCTTTTTGAATATTCTTTTTAAAAACATCATACAATTGATTTATTTTCTTCCAATTATCTTTTGCAGCAATTTTTTCAACAGATTTATTATTCGCAGATTTCGCTAATTGCGAAGGCTTTTTCTGAATCGCATCAAACAAAGCATATAGATTGTTGACATGATTGATATAATTGTATGTTTCATTTACAACAAAATAATCCAAAAAAGTTTTCTCTTCATCCGAAATTTTCAAGCTAGAAATTAACTTCATTTCCTCGCCCAACCATTCGTAAGCTGACATTCCAATTTGAGAAGCATTTTGCGTTACAACCATTCTTGGAATTGGTTCTGCATTTGCAATTTTATTTAAAGTAAATTCTGTTATTTTGTTCAAAACATACAATCGATTATTTGCTGGAACAAGACATTTCAAAGCATAATCGCAATTATATCCTAACGTGATCATTTCCTCAAGTTCAGATAAAATATCGGCAGAAGTATCATTATTGAAACTCTCAAAATTTTGCAAACAATTATCTTGGTATTTCTCTTTAAAATCATTCATAGAAGAATAATCTTTTTTATCAATATTCCAAATAAGATTAAAATTAAAAGCAAAAACATTCACAAATTGCATCGTTTTACTTTGAGGATTTTCATCAACAAAATTTTGATTAACTTCTATTTTTTGGAGATTCTGTATCATAATCATCCATTAGTGCAAGTAAAAATCGTTCGTTTATTGGCGTTTTAGTTCCAAATTTCTTTCCAACTGATTTTTTAAATTTCTCTTTATAATCAACAAAATATGATTTTTGATTATCATTCAACACAAAATAAACTTCGAGTTCAGAAAGAAGTCCAACTTTCTTACCTAATTCGATATTATTATCCAACAAATATTTTTCGAAAGTAGAATAATCAATTCCTTTTTCTTTCGTTTTTTCTAAAATCGTATCATCAGGATAAGCCCTCGAACCAAAAGGCAAAGAATATAAAAAAGGACCATCTGCAAAAAGTTGAACAGAGGTAAATAGAGTCAATAGAAAAGTAAAAAGTAGTTTTTTCATAAGGTTGATTTTTATAAAATTAGAAATTTTATTGAATATTTTTTCAAGTTTTAGATGATTTAACATGAATAAAAAAGCGTTACAAATCATTTTCTTAATATTAATTCAAACAAGACAATTCTTCAAATTGTTCTTTTTAAAAATAGTTTTTACATATATTTAACAAATTAATACATCACACGTGAGTCAAATAAAAAATACCGAGGAAAAAGAATTGCAAAGAGGTCTTACAAACCGACATATTCAATTGATTGCTTTAGGTGGCGCGATTGGAACTGGTTTGTTTTTAGGAATTGGTCCTGCCGCTGTTCTTGCCGGTCCATCTGTTATCTTGGGATACGCAATTGCAGGAATTATTGCGTTTTTCATTATGCGTCAATTAGGAGAAATGGTTGTTAACGAACCTGTTTCAGGAAGTTTTAGTCATTTTGCATATAAATATTGGGGATCTTTTGCTGGATTTGCTTCTGGTTGGAATTATTGGATCCTTTATGTTTTGGTGAGTATGTCCGAGTTGACTGCAATCGGAATTTATGTACAATTTTGGTGGCCAGAAATCCCATTATGGACGTCAAGTTTGTTCTTTTTTATTGTAATTAATGCATTGAATTTAGGCTCTGTAAAAATGTTTGGTGAAGCTGAATTTTGGTTTTCTATCATCAAAGTAATTGCGATTATTGCAATGATTATTTTTGGAGCTTACCTTTTAATAAGCGGAACTGGAGGTGAACAAGCAACAATACAAAACCTTTGGAACAATGGAGGTTTTTTCCCAAAAGGTTGGTTATCTGGTAATAGTGAAGGTGGTTTTAGCGGATTATTTGCTGCAATGGCTCTTATTATGTTCTCTTTTGGAGGTTTAGAATTGATTGGAATCACAGCTGCTGAAGCTAAAAATCCAGAAAAAACAATTCCGAAAGCAACCAATCAAGTAATTTATAGAATTTTAATCTTCTATGTAGGAGCATTGATTATCTTATTTTCGTTAGCTCCGTGGGAAACGATTACGGACAAAAGTAGTCCTTTTGTAATGGTTTTTGAGAATTTGAATCATTTGAAACTAAATATTTTTGGTAACACAATTGATTTTTCAAAATTAATTGCAAACGCACTAAATATTATCGTTTTGACAGCCGCTTTATCAGTTTACAATAGCTCTGTTTACAGTAATAGTAGAATGTTGTATGGTTTAGCAGAGCAAGGAAATGCGCCTAAATTCTTGAAAAAATTAAACAAAAATCATGTGCCTGTTATGGCGATTTTAGTTTCATCTTTTTTCGCTGCAATTTGTATTTTGATTAATAAAATAATTCCAGAAAACGCTTTCCATGTATTGATGTCTTTAGTGGTTTCTTCGTTAGTAATTAACTGGATTATGATTTCGATAACACATCTTAAATACAGAAAACAAAAGAATTTAGAGAACACAAAAACATTATTTCCATCTTTCTTGTATCCTATCAGTAATTACATTTGTCTAATTTTCTTATTTGGAATTTTAGTAATTATGTGGTTTACAGGACTTAAAATTTCAGTAGAATTAATTCCAGTTTGGTTGATCTTCCTTTACATCGCTTATCGAATTGTAAAAGAAAATAAAAAGAAAAACTCTTTATAAGAAGAAACAAAAAATCCGCTCAATGAGCGGATTTTTTAATCGACTTTGATTGCAAAGCAAACCTATTTTTAAATATATTTTTTGATTTCTGCCACCAATTGTTCTTTTGGTCGTGCTCCACTTTGTTTCCATAATAATTCACCATTTTTGAAAATGGCAAAAGTCGGAACTCCTTGCACTTGATATCGTGCAGCTAAATCTTGATATTTATCAACATCCACTTTTAGGATTTTTACATCATCTCCCAATTCTTCTTTCACTTGTTGCAAAACTGGGCCCATCATTTGACAAGGACCACACCAAGTTGCAAAAAAATCTAACAAAACTGGTTTATCTGAATTAATAATTTCTTCGAAAGTCATCGTTTTTGATTCTTCTTTGTTATTTGATTGATTTTTATTTCGGTTGAATAAATTTTTAAACATCTTTATTTTTTCTTCTTAAATATACTAAAAAAAGCACTTCCGAAGAAGTGCTTCATAATTAGCTTTACTAATTATTAACCTAACCTATGAAAAATTTATTCTACTGTTAGTGCTACTAACATTTAGATATAATCAAAACAAATACCAAGTTTAAAATACTGACAATCTGTTTTTTACATTTAACATAATTTAAGAAATAGGTTAACGAAATATGTTTTATCTTAGAAATTCTACTATAATTCACACACAAATTTTGGATTAACTGACTTTATTTCAGCTATCACTGACATTATTTCTTCTTTGGTTGAATTATCTTCCAATCTTTTCAATTGTTCCGAATTCAAACCAATCATTTGTATAAATGTAACTTTTCCATGCGGCGTATCAATTTCATCTAAATCATCATCCTTGATAAAAGCCAAACCAACAATATCCGTTTCCGAATCTGTACGAATTGGTCCTCCTAATGGTAAAAATTGGTATTCATCAAACCAAACTTTTGTTTCGTTCACGAATCGTCCCAAATTATTCATTAATTGAACCACCCAAAAAGGATCTTCACCATTATCATCTTTAACAGGTTTCACACGGAAAGAAAACTCAAATCCCCACTTACTAAAATCCGCTCCTACACTCTCTTCCGAATAGTATAAATGTGACATTCCGTAACTCACCAAATGATAATACCCATTGACATCAAAAACCGCAACTCCATCAATTGGATCATCACCTCCTTGAAAAGACATTACCTGCGGCGAATAAAAACGAGGCTCTAAAGTCCCATAAACTTCTTTTAAGCGATTTTCGATCGCAATTGCACCAACCGCTTGATCTGATTTATATTGTTTTTTGTATTCTTCTACATTCATGATGCAAAAATAGTTTATCCAATCTTAATTCTCAGTTAAAGACATAAAAAAAGAGAGCTTCTTGTTAGAAACTCTCTTTGTAGTCGTTTTGAAGAGCACAAAATGTTTTACCAAGTACTTATAACTTCTTTATACTTTTCTTTGATCTTTTACGATTTTAGAAAAATATTTTTTGATCATAAACTATTATTGAATAGGTAATTTTTCCTATTTTTACTGAGTTACGTTTTGGTTACTTTTGTACTATTTCGTAATATTCAAGAAAAGAAAAAAACTCATTATAGAAGGTGATAATATAAATGAGGATTCTTGATGACAAAAAATAATATCTATCATAAAGATATTGTAGGTTATAATCCTTATAATGGAAAATTGACTTTGCATTCGAGAAATCCTAAATGTGAAGATTTTACGATTAATCTAAATGATGTGTACCGGATCTTCTATATTATAAAACGAACTTTTTAAAAATACTAAAATTACACTATATGAATATTGAATTACTTTTAGTTTTTTTAGTACTTATATTTTTAATTTACTATTTATATAGTAAACTATTAAAATATCCAGAAGTTTTAAATTTTAAATATAAACCTGATTATAAATATGATTTTATTGATATAATTGAAGATAACATTGGTCAAGTAGAAAAAATAAAAATTAGAAGTAATGAAATTTCTGAATCTGATGGATGGATACCTCCTATAAATAGAAAATATTTTAGAGATTTTTATTTTGATGGTTCATGTAATCTAAGGCAAGTTGATTTTTATGAATGTATTAATGAAAAGCCTTTTGAAAAAGTTATTTTTGAATATAATAGTAATGGTAATCTTATTTATGAGAAAAGATTATTAAAAAATGGTAAAACAGAAGTCTGTAAATATTCTTATAGATGGTTTTTTAATTGTTTGAGTGTAAAGAAAAGTGACTCTGATGATGTTGAAAAGTTTTATTTTAAAAATAAAGAGTTGTATAAAAAGAAATTTATTCAGAATTACAAAATATTTGATGAACATAGAAAAAAAATTGATGTATATTTTTTAAAAGAAGGTCAGTTTGTAAATGATGATGATTTTTATAATTTTTTAAACAATTTAGATATTGAAAATGAATCAAAATCTATATACGAATATAACGAGAATAATGATTGGATATTAAAAAGACAATCAATTAACGAAAATTTAGAACAGGAAATTAAACGTGAAATATTTTATATATAAATATTAAGTATGAATAATTTAGAGAAGTTAGATGAGGTTGTATCTATTGAAATTGAATCATTAGAAAATAGAAAGTGGTACAAATATGAATTTAATGGTAAAAAATTTAAAATCAGAAAGAACGATAAAGAAATAAAGCTTAAACCATATGTAAGCATGTGGATAGTTTTATTTATTACTATTGTTATTTATCTTGGTATTTCAACTTTTCTCAATATTGTAAAAGAAGGTATTCATTTAAATGATGATTATAATGCTAATCATACTTCAATTACAATGTATTTGCCAATTGTTTTTAATCCTATTGTTATTTATTATATAATTAAATATGTATCGATAAATATCAAGAAAGGAGATGATTATACCAAATTAATAGATTTACTTGAGAAAAAAGGTTATAAAATCAATTAAAATGATAGTGTAATTTTTAATATAAAAATCCATCGTAAAAAACGATATAAAAATAGGTGTAAAAATGAGTTAAAAATCATATGCTTTTAACTGTTATTTACAAATGATAAAAACGCTATTCAGTTTTCGCTGTTTAGCGTTATATTGTTTTTTATATTCTTCTACATTCATCATACAAAAATAGTTTATCCAATCTTAATTCTCAGTTAAAGACATAAAAAAAGAGAGCTTCTTGTTAGAAACTCTCTTTGTAGTAGCGAGGACCGGACTCGAACCGATGACCTTCGGGTTATGAGCCCGACGAGCTACCTACTGCTCCACCTCGCGATTTAGTAGCGAGAACAGGACTCGAACCTGTGACCTTCGGGTTATGAGCCCGACGAGCTACCTACTGCTCCATCTCGCGTTATTGGACTGCAAATATACGTTCATTATTTAAAATACCAAACATTTTTCGAAATTATTTTATTTTATTCGGACATAAAACAAATAAAAACCACATAAACCATTTTATTAAAGAGGTTTATGTAGTTTTAAATAATTAAATTTATTTTTAATAATCTTCTAAAATAATTTTAATTCGCTTTGATTGGTGGATGATTTTCGATAAAATCAATTACTAAATCAGCACTATCTGTTAAAAATAATAACTCTTTATATGGTCTTCCTGTTGCTAATTGATGCAAAACCGAATAAATCGCTGTATCTTCTACATATCTTTTCTTACTCAAAAAAATCATTGGACTGTAATACCCGGAAGTTCCATAATGATTTTGAGCTGCTTCCTGAAAAATTTCTTGTGTCGTTCCTGCACTTCCAGGCGCATAAACTAAACCAAATAAGCTAATTGTTAACAACATATCTTCACGAATACTATTAGAAAAATATTTCGCAATATTCGTGGCAAATAAATTACTTGGCTCGTGACCATAAAACCAAGTAGGAATAGCCAAACTTTCTGCACCATTTGGGTAAATCTCTAAAACCTTCTGTGCATTAGTCATATAATTTTTTGCCAAGTATTCGGTTCTTTGATCATCAATAAAATCTAAATCTGCTAAAATATTAATCGCATTCATCAAATCTTCATTTGCATAGTTTGCCATATAAGCACCTAAGTTTGCTGCTTCCATAATTCCAGGTCCTCCACCAGAAACAACAAAATAACCTTTTTCAGTTGCCAATTTCGCTGCTTTCGCCGTTTCATTATAAAACTCAGAATTGCGCGCAGTAGAATGTCCACCCATAAAACCAATCACTTTTTTCTTCGTCATTCCGTTTTCATCATATTCTAAAATTCGACGCAAACCATCATCAATTGACAAATCGTGTAAACGTTGCGCCAAAGCTTCTGAAACAGACGGATTATATTTATGTTTTTTGAAATGTTTATAGATTTTAAGATCTATACTTTCATCATTGTCCGGATTATAACCTTCCATCAACTCTTGCCAAGTATACAATTTTCCACGATATGGATTATAGGGAACTGATTCAAATTTTGGATAAACGAATGCTCCTTTTTCGATTAAATAGATTGCTTCATATTGTTTAAACTTACAACCCAAAAACGATGTATTACATAAATTATACTCTTCCCAATTGATTTCTTGACGCAAAAAATTAACATCTTGAACTACTTTATCGGTTAAATCTTTGGTTTGAGAAACTAATTCATTCCATTCTGATAGATTATGAACTAAATCTTTGATTGGTTTTATTTTCATTCTTATTTCTTACTTCATTAAAAATTCGAAAAAATGAATTTACACGAATTATTCCATACCTACGAATTCGGGACAATAAATCTGCTAATTTTCATTTTTCTAATTTATATTTGCATCAAATTCGTGCTCAACTTAATGGGGAATCGTGTGCAAATCACGAACTGTCGCGCAACTGTAAATCAATATTTTTGACAAGTCAGAATGCCACTAAATTGAGTTAATAATTAACCAAAAACTTTCGCGAAAAAAGTAAAATTATGTTCTATGAAATCATCAAACCACCACAAAAAAACATTATCAACTCAAAAATTAATTAAGAAAAGTAACGTGTAAATATATGATAATGGAAGTGGAAAAAACACCAAGAGAAGAGTTGATTGAACAACGTATCATCAATTCTGAAACTCGCATTTTCAAAGCTGTTTTTCCTGGAGATACAAATCACCACAACACAATGTTTGGAGGATCAGTAATGTATTTAATGGATGAAATTGCTTTTATGACAGCAACTCGTTTTTGTCGTAAACCTATTGTTACAGTTAGTAGCGATAAAATAGACTTTAAACATTCTATCCCTGCTGGAACAATTGTTGAATTTGTAGGAAAAGTTGTACGCGTAGGACGCACAAGTTTGGATGTACAAATTGATGTTTATATTGAAAGTATGTATAGAGACGGGCGAGATAAAGCTATATCGGGAACTTTTACATTAGTTGCAATCAACGAGAATAAAAGACCTGTTCCTGTTATTGATTAATAACGAGCTATAGAAATTTTATTAATCCTTTATCTTTTTGATAGAGGATTTTTTTATGAATTCCAATTAATAATTGATAATATTCTAAAGGTTTCTTAGTTTTACATTAAACACAAAAAATGGAATTACCTTTTGCCGAACCATTTCGCATAAAAATGGTCGAAGAAATTTATCAATCTACTCGAGAAGAACGTGAAAAGTGGATCGAAGAAAAAGATTACAACCTATTTAACCTAGAAAGCCACAAAGTATTTATTGATTTATTAACTGATTCTGGAACTGGAGCAATGTCCGACAAACAGTGGTCTGCAATGATGACTGGAGACGAAAGTTATGCTGGTTCTCAATCTTTCTTAAAACTGAAAGAAACCATTAATACCATCACGGGATTTGAGTTTCTTTTGCCTACGCATCAAGGTCGTGCAGCGGAAAATGTATTGTTTTCAACTCTTGTAAAAGAAGGTCATGTTGTTCCTGGAAATTCGCATTTTGATACGACAAAAGGTCACATCGAATTTAGAAAAGCACACGCAATTGATTGTACTATTGATGAGGCTTTTGACAGCGAATTGATTCATCCTTTCAAAGGAAATATCGATTTACAAAAGTTAGAAAATGTCTACAAAGAATACGGAAAAGAACAAATTCCATTTACATTAATCACTGTTACATGTAATTCTTCTGGTGGCCAACCTGTATCAATCGAAAATATTCGTCAAGTTCGTGAATTGTCTAATCAATATGGAATTCCAGTCTTTTTTGATGGCGCTCGTTTTGCAGAAAACGCTTATTTCATCAAAAAAAGAGAAGAAGAATTCAAGACAAAAACGATTAAAGAAATTGTTTTAGAAATGTTTTCTTACGGTGATGGAATGACAATGTCTGCGAAAAAAGATGGTTTGGTAAATATTGGTGGATTTATTGCACTGAATAATGAAGAGCTATATAAAATTTGTGGAAATTTCGGAATTATTTACGAAGGATATTTAAGTTATGGCGGTTTAGCTGGACGTGATTTAGCAGCTTTAGCACAAGGTTTACAAGAATCGACAGAATATTCTTATTTACAATCGCGCATCAAACAAATTGAATATTTAGGGAATAAATTAATTGAGTTTGGAATTCCAATTCAGCAACCAATTGGTGGACACGCCATCTTTGTTGATGCTGTAAAGTTTTTACCAAATGTAACACGTGAAGAATTTCCTGCGCAAACATTGGGAATCGAATTGTACAAAGAAGCTGGAATTCGTGGTGTAGAAATCGGAACTATTTTGGCTGATCGTGATCCTGAAACACGAGAAAATCGTTATCCAAAATTAGAATTATTGCGTTTAGCAATTCCTAGAAGAACTTATTTCCAAAGTCATATGGATTATATTGCAGTAGCTTTAAAAAATATTTTTGATCGACGAAACGAGATTAATTCAGGTTATGAAATTTCGTGGGAATCTGAAATTTTAAGACATTTCACTGTAAAATTGAAAAAGAAATAAATAAAAAAACCTTCAGATTATCTGAAGGATTTTTTTGATATTACCATCTCCAATCGCCCGAAATACGAAGTGGAGTTTCTAAATTTCCTTTGATTAAGGCTTCTTTTACTTCTTGCTCGTTCCAACGTTTTGAAGGAATTTCTTTCAAATTACTCAAACGATATAACAAATAGGTTTCCAAAATCACATTATTTTTCAGACCAATTTCTTCTACATAATCAAATGTATCGCAATTCGCGTGGTAACAATTTAACGCTCCTTTTGTAAATTGACTATCCGAAAGCCCAATAATAGGCACGCCTTGCAACATAAACGGTTGATGATCTGAATGTAAATCTACACTCGCAAATGTTTTCAATTTAAAATCTGGAATCACTTTTTGAACATCATTCGCATAATCCGTTAAAATAGGCAAATTACTTTCCATTGTCGAATAATACGACTTTGGATTTGTTGTCATATCCATATTCGACATTGCTTTGATTTGATTGATAGAACCATCTTTCAATGCTTGATTGACGTAATATTTAGAACCTATCAAACCAACTTCTTCGCCCATAAATAAAACAAATTCTATTGTTCGATCATTTTGAAGATTTAACTTCTTGTACGTTCTCGCAATATCCATCACAGAAAAACTTCCAACGCCGTTATCAATTGCTCCTGTAGCCAAATCCCAACTATCTAAATGTCCTCCAAGAACTATTTTTTCGTTTGGAAATTTAGAACCGATTTTCTTTGCAATAATGTTGCGACCTTTCATTTGTCCAACATCATTTTTCATTTCGATTTTAGCAATTTCTTTTCCTTTTGATAGATTTTCTTTAATTTTCAATCCATCTTCTAAACTAATATTAATTGCAGGAATTTTAATAATTTCTCCCGTTACAGAAGCCGTTCCTGTCAATAGAATTCCTCCAGCAGGGCGATTAAACAAGATAATTCCTTTCGCTCCGTACTTTTCTGCTAAAGCTGTTTTTTCGGAACGATGTAGATTTTCTATTTCTTTTGGCGTTCCATCCAACAAACCAAGCGCAGCAAAAACAATCTTTCCTTTTACTTTATCACCAATCTTTTTGTAATCTTCTTCAAGTCCATTTCCTAAATCAATCAATTCTCCCGAAAGACTAACATTTTCTGGCGAATGCGCCAAAGCAACGGCTTTTATAGGTTGATTATTGATTTTTAAATCTAAACTTCTACGATTCCATCCGCTAAATGTAAACTCTTGAAAAGACACATCATAACCATACGAACGCAACAAATTTGCTGCATATTCTTCTGCTATTCGTCCATTTTCTGTTCCTGTTGCACGATGTCCGATTGTTTCGGTTGCTTTTTTTAATTGTTGATAAGCTTCAGAATTTTGTTGTACTTCTTTGTTAATCAAGTCTAAAACTTGTTGATTAGTTTGAGCAGATAAACTCATGGTTGTAGAGATTAAACCTAGTGTTAATAAAAATTTCGATTTCATGTGTGAGTATTTCTATAAACTTAAAAATGTTTTTGGAAATAGTTGATAGAATGGGAGGAAAAAATTATATTTTTTTTATGATTATAGAATATAAAATTGAAGGATATTATTTTAAATAATATCCTTCATAAAACTATCTATTAAAAATTGTTACTTTACAACAACTTTAGAAGTTGTTTGGTTTGTTCTTATAAGGTAAATACCTTTTGGTAAATTTGTTTGAATAGAATTTTGACCTATTTTTAAATCACCTTGTTTTAACGTTCGTCCATTGATATCTAAAATTTGATAAGGAGATTTTTCTTTTGTATCAACTATAAATGTTCCATTATTAGGATTTGGATAAAGCTTTAATTTATCTAATTTCACTTCATTTGTACTTAAAAGACAAGCATAATTTGAATAATCCACTAAACCTAATGCAGAATTATCTGGTTTATGAAGAATAACATTTTCTACTCTTTCATCTGTTAGAATAGGATCCCAGCAATTACCTTGCGCCTTTATATTATTGGCCGAATTATTATACAATGCATAATCTGCACCTGTGTTTCCGTTGTTTTCGAAAACATTGTATCCATTGGTCATATCTATATTGGTTCCGTTACCGATAATTGTAATTCCCCAAAGGTTTCCTTTTATTGTATTTCCTTTTATTGTTACAGATGTTTGCGGTGTTGTTGCTGTTTGAGAAATAGAAATTCCACTACCTCCTAAATTTGGTAGATTTTCAGTATTATTATTTTCGATAATGTTTCCAATAATATTTCCTCCAGCAGTAACGCCTGTAATTGTAATTCCATAACGATTGTCTTTTATCGTATTATGTTCTATTTGAGCAAAACTAACCACACTCAATAAACTAGAAACAGAAATTCCACCAACGCGTGTATTTGCTCTATTTCCTATAATTGTATTATTTTTAATAATTGTTGTTTGATTTTCTCCACTTGGGCCCATATTAATTTGCGGACGATTAGAGTTTTCTTTATTATTATCTTCTAAATAATTATTTTCGAAAATTAAAGCCACTGACTGATTCGCTCCAGAACCTACTACAGGTGTAATATTGTGTTTAAAAACACAATTCTTAATAACTGGATTTCCTCTTGAAAAATTAATCGCGCCACCAGTTGCAGCACCTGCATTTTGATAAGAAACTTCTGAATTATTCATTGTAAAAGATTCATTTAAAGAACGAATTCCTCCTCCATAAAACATTTTAAAATTATTAAAATTGGAAATAGCACCTTCTTCTAATCTAATTCCTTTAAAATATGTTGTTCCTGGATTATCGGAAGTAAACAAAACTTCTTTAGGAGCATTAATTTCAATTTTTCCTGCTACCGTAATTAATTTTCCATCTGTAATAATCAATTTATAATCAGTATCAGATAAGAAAGTATCTTTTGCTGAAATTGTTAAATCATTTGTCAATAAATAACTATTTGATTCTTGATCGAATGTTATTTGATCTGTTAAAGCATCAAGATCTGCTATTCGATATGTTTTTCCATCGTTTGGTGTTGCATATTGGGCAAAAATTATCTGCCCTAGTAATGCTAAGGAAAGCGTAAGTTTTTTCTTCATAAATTCACTAAGTATTAATTAATATTGAAATTAATAACTAAAAATTAATATACAAAGAGAATAGTGTTAAAACGATTTCAAAAAAAATAGTCCTCAAAAAATGAGGACTATTTATATGAAATTATAAATTATTTCTTAATGAGCTGGTACGAAACGCTCTCTTGCATCTTGCAATAATTTTTCTGCTTCTGCTTTATCACCGTACCCTTCAATTGTTGTTGTTTTATTTTCTAAGTCTTTATAAACTCTGAAAAAGTGCTCAACTTCTTTCAATGTATGAGGATTCATATCAGTGATGTTTTCTAATTGGTTCCATGTTGGATCAGCAACTGGTACACAAATTAATTTTTCATCTTGTCCTTTGTCATCAGACATTTTAAGAACACCGATTGTTTTTACTTCGATTACACATCCAGGAACAGTAGGTTCTGTTAAGAAAACTAATACGTCAATTGGATCTCCGTCTAATCCTAATGTATTTTCTACGAAACCGTAATCAGCTGGGTAGAACATTGGAGAGTATAAAACACGATCAAAACGGATTCTTCCTGTTTCGTGATCCATTTCATATTTATTGCGAGATCCTCTTGGGATTTCAATGATTGCATCAAAAGTCATTGTAATATTCTTTTTTTTATTATGTATTTTCTAAAAATTCCAATCTAAACCGATTGTGATGCCAAATTTACGAACATCTGGCAAATTATTATAATTTCCGCGCCAATTAAAATCAACACGTATTGGTCTAATGTTTCCAAAACCAATGTTTTCGATCCCAAACCCGTATTCGTAGTAGATTTGTTGATTTGGTGCAAAATATTCTATTGTCGAACGATTAATAGCTTTACTTTTCTCCGAAATGTCTCCGTAAGCCGCTCTCAAGAATCCTACTTCTCTTAATTTTAATTTTTTGATTAACGGAACTTTGTTCAAAATCCAACCGTTAAAATGATGTTCCCAGTTCATCGTTACATATTCGTCTGTTACAAATTCATAATAATCTAATTGTGAAAATGTACCATAAACTTGTCCGTAACTCTCATTTCCAGGTAACGCACTCATTAATGATAAAGGAACACCTTGAAATGTTTTTCCAGCTTCAACTGTCATTAATGATTTACCAAAAGATCCAATCAAAATTGGTTGTGTATATAAAAATTGTAATTTATCGTATTCAAAATCTGAATTAATAACGCCTTTCAATCCTTTTGTATAGCGCAACATTAACGTGGGTGCAAGTGTTGTCATTTCGTAACGATCAATCCCGTATTGCGAATATTTTGCACCTGGACGAGCAATTACCGAAACACTTACACTTGAGTTTGTTAAAGTTTCTTTAATCTGACCATTTTTTTCATAACCAATCGAGAAATGTTCTGTATCTGCTGGTTTGATTAATTGATAATTTCCATCAACACGAAACGTTACATTTTTCCAAGGTTCAATCGATGTATACACATTTGTCAAATTATTATTACTCAAAAATGTATTATCTCCTTGATTGATGATTGATGACGAAGCAAAACTACGGGTCATAATTCCATCAGAAGCCGTTAACGTTGCAGCCAATTGTTCTACATCACGTTTTGTTCCGATACCGACTTGAAAACGATTATATTTATTGAACATGTAACGAAAATCTGCTCCATATTTGAATTTATCATCTCGAAAACCATATGCCAAGAAACCTTGCGCACGCCACATATCATTTTGCGAAAAATATGTACGAGCTCCAGCTCTCAAACGGAATCCTTCGATTTGGTTGTATCCAAAAGATGAATATAAATTCCCGATATCAATTGCATTTCCGACATTGTAATATCCAGAACCAAAAATCTCGATTGCTTTCACAATATTATTGAATTTTGGTACTTTATTTAATTGCTCTAATGTTTCGTAAATACCTTCTTGATCTTTCGTTAAAGCTTCAGGACGATTTTCTGTCCAAAACTGATTATCTTTTTCGTTAAGCGCAGCTTTTGCTGGATCTAATTTCTCGTAATAAAAAGCTTCGGGATGTGTTGTATCGAAATCGTAATTGTAATAATTCACCGTTTTATGCGCAAAAATTCCTTTCGCACTTTCCTTTTTACTCAACAACGACATATCCAACATCGCATATTCTTTTTTCGGATAGAAAATAGAATCGTTTGGAATATCATATTCTAGATTCATGAAAATATTACGCACAAAATTCACGTTCATTTCTTTCGTCGTTTCCATCACAACCTCTTTCACCGCATAAGCATCTTTCGAAATATATAATTCTCCTTTAAATGTCAATTCACCTTCGCGACGTGGATAATATTTGATTCGATAAGATTCTATTCCATCTACATCAATAGTATCTTTCAATTCGTAATCATAAACCGCGAAACCATCTGTAGCAATTGGACTCACAAATTTAATATCTAAAATATTGACACGATTATCATAAATATCAATATCACGGAAAAGATTTTTTACCGTAGAAGCCACCACTTCATTTTTCTCGAAACCTGATGTTTTATTTGCAATTAATTCTCGACGTTCTTTTGTAGAAGGTTTATTAATTCCTGCAACATTGTAAATTGACTCATTCAAGAAAGCTGGTAAATATGTTTTTCCATTAATAGAAGAAGTATCTACTTTCTCGAAAACAAACTCCATTCCTTTAAAAATCTTACGTTTCATAAAAGTAGAATCGATATTACTAATATCAAATTGCAACTTTTCGTATTCATCATATTGGTAATGTGGTGCTAATTTTAGCCCATTTTTCTTTTTACGTTTCCATACTTCACGCAAAATAGCATAAGCTGGATTTTCTTTCTTTTTAAGACGTTTTTTCTTTGCTGAAACAACCGCAGTTTGTAAATCTACCGTTCCGTCATCTTCTTCTGAAGTATTGTCTTCTGCTAAAAATAATTGAGCAATAAAATTATAATCAATTTTATTTTCAATTACATAATCAGACGTTTCATATCCATTTTTTGATACGACAATTTTATTTGTATTCGAACTAGATTCGATATAAAAAGTGCCATCAGAGTTTGATGTTGCACTTACTTTAAGTTCTGGTAAACGAATATCTGCGTAAGGAATAGGCTTCTGAGTTTCAGAATCGATTACCTTTCCTTGAATTTTTACTTGCGCGTGCACAGACGCTAAAACAACTATAAAAAAAGCTGTTATATAACTTTTCATCAATAAGATTTGGTTAAAAAAAAATAAAGTCTAGCAAAATGTATGCTAGACTTTACAAATATAGTTTATAAATCTTAATTATTTATACATCACAGCTTTTACAGCTTCAACTACATCTTTTGCATTAGGAATCCAAGTCTCATACAAGTTTGGAGCATAAGGCGCTGATGTATCTTTTGTTGTGATACGTTTGATTGGTGCATCTAAATAATCGAATGCTTTTTGTTGAACCATATACGTAATTTCTGAAGCAACTGAAGCGAAAGGCCAAGCTTCTTCTAAAACTACTAAACGATTTGTTTTCTTAACAGATTTGAAAATTGTATCGTAATCTAATGGACGAACTGTACGTAAGTCAATTACTTCTACAGAAATTCCTTCTTTAGCTAATTCATCAGCAGCAATGTAAGCTTGCTTAATGATTTTCCCGAAAGAAACTAACGTTACATCTGTACCTTCACGTTTGATTTCTGCTTTACCAATTTCGATTGTGTATTCTTCATCTGGCATTTCCATTTTATCTCCATACATCTGTTCAGATTCCATGAAAATTACTGGATCGTTATCACGAATTGCAGATTTTAATAAACCTTTTGCATCATAAGGATTTGAAGGAACAATTACTTTAAGACCTGGTACATTTGCATACCAATTCTCAAAAGCTTGTGAGTGTGTTGCACCTAATTGTCCTGCAGAAGCAGTAGGTCCTCTAAATACAATTGGACAGTTGAATTGTCCTCCTGACATTTGATAAATTTTTGCAGCGTTATTGATAATTTGGTCAATAGACACTAATGAGAAGTTGAATGTCATGTATTCTACGATTGGGCGACATCCCGTCATTGTAGATCCAATTGCGATTCCAGAAAAACCAGCCTCTGCGATTGGCGCATCAATTACACGTTCTGCTCCAAATTCGTCTAACATTCCTTTCGAAGCTTTGTACGCTCCGTTGTATTCTGCTACTTCTTCTCCAATTAAAAATATAGATTCATCGCGACGCATTTCTTCACTCATTGCCTCTGCGATTACTTCTCTAAATGTTTTTATAGCCATTTTATGCGATTTCGTTCTTTATTATATTTTTTCCTAAAGCAAATGTAATAAAAAACTTGCGAATTATTTAAAACGAATTCATTCAATAAAAAATCCCAAAATAATCTAAAGTTATTTTGGGATCGAAAAATAGTTGAAAAAGAATGTAATCTCTGTTTTTAGAACCAGCCTTTGTGACCTTTTACATAAGTTTCATCAAACTCTTCATCAGATTTTGTTAAATACATAATTCCTTCGATTAATCCAATAAGTCCTCCTGCTCCACATGTCACAAGACCAATAATTAATTGAATAACACCTTCTTTAGTGTAGCCTAAATAAAATTTGTGAACTCCTAAAGTTCCTAATACTATCGCTAAAATTCCGGCAATAAGTTTTTTCTCTGATTTGTACGGTTGATTGTTTTCCATAATTTTTAAAGTTTAACTAAATAATTGTTTTTGTTGGTTACAAATTTAATTTGTCCATCTTTCTTAAAAATCACTAGATATAATGATTTTGAATATTGTACAAATAAAATAAATCTGATCTTAATTTAAGGTTAACGATTTAACAATCTACTTTTTATAAAATCAATTGCTTTTCTTTACATTTGCATAAAATGGTGCTCAACGAGTGAGTTAAAAGGGAATTTGGTTCAATTCCAAAACTGTCCCCGCAACTGTAAATTCTAACATACTTTTTGTAAAAGAATAAGTCAGGAAACCTGCCATTGCTAACAAATTAATAGAAAATGTTTTCGGAGGAAAAACAGATTTTAATATGAAAAAACTTTTTCTTTGTTTTAATCTTATCGCTGGAATTGCTTTTGCACAGACGGATACCATCAATTTGAAACCTTTGATTTTGAACGATGCTTTTCTTAAAAATCATTACAAATCTCAAAGTATTATCAAACTTAATGATAGTATTTTAGAGCAAAATCCTAATCAACTGACGCAAGTTTTACAAGAGCAAACGCCAATTTATTTTAAAGAAAATGGACGAGGAATGGTTTCTTCACCTTCGTTTCGAGGAACTTTAGCTTCGCACACAGCCGTAATTTGGAACGGAATTAATGTCAATTCGCAAACAACAGGACAAACGGATTTTAATTTATTTGCAAGTAATTCGTTTGACGGAATTTTAGTGAAACCAGGCGGCGGAAGTATTGCGTATGGAACAGGTTCTATCGGCGGTACAATTCATTTGTTGAATAAATTTGAGTATGACAAAGGTTTACAGCAAAAAATAAATTTAGGATACGGAAGTTACGATACATGGTCGGGAAAATATCAATTGAAATATAGTACAGAAAAATTTAGTTCTTCAATCGATTACGAACGAAATCAATCTGATAATGATTATAAAATTCCGAATCACATGAAGAAGAATTTGAATGGAAAATATTATTTCAATACAATTAATGGAAATTTTGGCTATAAAATTAATCCTGAAAACGAATTGAAACTTTATTCAATGTTCAATTTTGGAAAGCGCGAATTTCCTTTGGTTGACATTGGTTCAACGCCTTCTGGATACGAAAATCAGGATTACCGTTTGATGACAGAATGGAATTTCAATCCAAATGAAAAGTGGCAATCGCAGTTAAAATTGGCATATATCCGAGAAGAAAACAGTTATTTCAACAATATTCACAAATCTTATTCGGACGATTTACAGGTGGATAATTATGTTTTAAAATATTATCTGAATCATCAATTGACTAATAATTTCGAGCTTTCATTTTTATCTGAAGCTAATTATAATCAAGGAAGTGGAAATAATTTGAATAAAAGCGATCAAAACTCAATCAATTTTGCCTTAATCGCGAAGCATAAATTATCAGATGTTTTGGAATACGAAGCGAGTATTCGTCAAGATTTTTCTGATACGTACCAAAATCCATTTATTTATTCATTGGGTTTTAATTTTCGTCCGATTCATTCGTATCAATTGAGAGGAAATGTTTCGAAAAATTTCAGAAATCCAACCTACAATGATTTATTTTGGAAAACTGGTGGAAATCCAGATTTGAAATCAGAATCAGCTTATCAATTTGAACTTGGAAATGATTTTATCAACAAAAATTTAAACATTCAAACCAATATTTTTTATAATAAGTTGAGTGATATGATTCAATGGATTCCGAGTTCGCAAAACACTTCTTATTGGGTTCCTGTGAACATCAACAAAGCTGAAACCTATGGTTTTGAAATAATTGGAAGCTACAAATGGAATGCATTTAGTTTCAATACAACTTATGCATACACCAAAACAAAAGATAAATTTAAAAATAAGGAATTGATGTATTCCCCAAATCATAAATGGACGGCGAGCGCACAATACACTTACAAACGTTTATCTGCTTTTGTACAAAATATTTATACAAGTAAAGTTTTTACCGATTCGGAAGAAGAAAGAACACTTGATGGTTTTTGGCTAACGAATTTAGGTTTAAATTATACGATTTCACCACTTTATAGCGTTTCTATGAGTGTGAATAATGTGTTTAATCAAGAATATCAAACGCAAGAAAATCGTTGGCAACCCGGCACAAATTATAACATACAAATACAAATAAAATTTTAAAAAACTATGACTAAATTTAAATCAATCGCACTTATAGCCTTGGCAGGAGTATTTTTACAATCTTGTTCAAATGACGATGATGGGCCAAATAATGATCCTGAAAAAGGAAACTACTCGAAAGGAGTTTTTATTTTGAATGAAGGAGGTTTCAATTCAGCTAACGCAGAAATCACTTATTTTGATCCAACAAAAGATGTAAGTACAACAAATCCTATTCAAGAAATTTTCAAGACTGCGAACGCTGGTGCACAATTGGGTTCTGTAGGACAAAGCATGTATTTCAAAGGAAACAAAGCTTATATTGTTCTTAATGTTTCTAATAAAGTAGAAGTTGTAGACAACACAACTTTCAAAAAAATTAGTACAATTCCATCATCAGATAATATGAGCAACCCTCGTTATATCGTTTCTGATGATCAATTTTTGTATATCTCAAACTGGGGAGATCCTTATGTAACGACAGATGATTTTATTGCAAAATACAAAATCAGTGATTTAACATTTGTAGAAAAATATAAAGTAGATGAAGGTCCAGAAAAAATGATTCTTGACAATAACAAACTTTATGTTGCACAAAAAGGTGGTTGGGGAACAGGTAAAACAGTTACAATTATTGACCTTAAAACAAATGATAAAAAAAGTATAAATGTTGGTGATGTTCCGACAGATTTAACAATTCAAAACGGAAATTTATTTGTGCTTTCTCAAGGTGTTAATTGGGGAACTACTACAAAAGGAAAATTGGTTCGTTATAATTTAACTTCAGAAGATAAATTAGAAATGAATTTTCCTGATGGACAACATCCTAATTTCTTAGTTGCGGAGAATAGTAAATTGTACTACATCGTTAATAATTCTGTTTATTCTATGGCTACAAATGCAACTGCATTACCTACAAAAGCAGATTATATAACAGGTGCTGATAATGTTTATGGATTTAATGTAAAAGGTGATACTTTTTACGTTTTAGATTCTAAAGATAATAAATCGAGTGGGCGATTATTAATTCAGAATGCACAAGGTGGTCTTAAAAATCCAGCAATTACAACTGGTATTTTACCAAACTCAGTTTACATCAAATAATATTTCCTGAAAAATCAACATAAAAAAATCTGAAGTTTAAACTTCAGATTTTTTTATGTTTTTTAATTTGAAAATTGTTTGCGAATTAAATACTACAATCGCGAGTAAAATCAAACTATAACCGATCATTTGCATAAGCGAAACAGCTTCTTTATAATAGAAAATTGCCAAAACAAAATTCATAATTGGATTCAAATAAATTAAAATTCCAACGGTTGAAGAATCAATTCCTTTTAAGGCAAAATTGTTTAAGAACATAGGAATAATGGTGAACAAAACTACAATCATCATAATACATTGATAAAAAATAGTTTCGGTCGGAATCGGTCCTGAAAAAATAAAAACCAATGGTAACATCAGAATAGCTACAATTAATAATTGCGTCATCAACAAATTAAAACTATCAAAAACATTCAAACTTCTCTGAATGATGATATACAGCGCAAATGTACACGCAACAATCAAACTATAAATCAAGTCAATCAAATGACCTATAGAAAGAACCAAACATGCTAAAAGACTAATACCAACTGCTATCCATTTTATTTTGGTTAAATGTTCTTTCAGAATAATGAAAGCCAAAACGGTTGTAATAATCGGGCAAACCAAGTACGATAGCGACGCGGCTTGCACACTAATATGATTCATGACAATAATAAACATCAACCAATTTGTCATCAAAATCAACGATCCGCCAACAATTAAGCTTCCTAATTTTTTCTGTTTCTTTTTATCAAATGATTTGAATAAATCAAAATCAGCTTTCATCTTATTGCGTCGAAATCCAACATTAATGACCACTAAAAAGAAAACCGAAACGTACAATCTAAAAAATAGAATATCCAAAGGTGGATAACCTGCAATTGGTTTCAATCCGAAACTGAAAAATCCCCACATAAAGTAGGTTACAATGGCTGCAATGATATATTTTGATTGATTCATAAAAGAGGCATCAATTTGTACAAATGTATCGAATATCCAATTTGGAAATGATTATTTTTGCCTTAAATTTTATAGAAATGGAAAATCTTTTTACAGACGAATATTTTATGCGAATCGCCTTTAACGAAGCGGTTACAGCTTTCGAGCGAGACGAAATTCCAGTTGGAGCTGTGATTGTTTGCAACAACAAAATTATCGCGAAAGCGCATAATTTAACCGAAACGTTGACTGATGTTACAGCGCACGCAGAAATGCAAGCCATTACGTCTGCAGCAAATTATTTAGGTGGAAAGTACTTACAAGATTGTACATTGTATGTAACCTTAGAACCTTGTGTAATGTGCGGCGGGGCATTGTATTGGAGCCAAATCTCGAAAGTGGTTTATGGTGCTTCGGATGAAAAACGCGGTTTTAAAGCAAAAATTGGCGAATTACATCCAAAAACTGAAATTGTTTCGGGAATTATGGAAGATGAATGTGGTCTATTAATGAAAGAATTTTTTCAACGTAAGCGTTAAATTGATTTCAAAATCGATAAAACTTCGTCATAATTTTCTATAAAAGCCATGTGTCCACCATCAAATTTATACAAATGAATATTAGGTAAATCTGGAATTAAGGTTAAAAATAATTCAGGATTAACTGTTTCATCATTCATTCCAACAATGATATAAATTCCACCTTTAAAATCATACAAAATCGACGAACGATCTGGACGCTCTCGCATTCCTTTCAAAGCTGCACAAACGCCTTCGATTGGAGTTTCTAAAGCAATTTCTTTTACAAATTTCAACTCATCTTTGAATTGATCACGATGATGCGCCGCAAATAAAGCTGGCATACTAAAACTCACCAAAGCATTGAAATTTTTACGAGCAGTTTCACACGCTTTCAAACGTTGATTTTTCTTCGCTTCATCATCTGGCAAAGTCGAAGAGTTGATTAAAACAATATTTTCTACACGCTCTGGAAAAAGTTCAGCTAACGCACAAGCCACATAACCACCCATCGAATGCCCAATAAAAGTTGCTTTTTCTAGATTTAATTCATCCAAAACTATAATCACTTTTTCAGCCATTTCTTCCATCGTATTCACCTCTTGCGAATTTTCAGAATTTCCATGCCCAGGTAAATCAATTGTAATAATTTGCACTTCTTTCTCAAGATTTTTTCGTAAATTATTCCAAATTAAATGACTCTCTAAGAAACCGTGTAAAAACACCAAGGGTTTACCGTTTCCTGTATTTTCGTAAAACAACATATAGTTTGGTTCAGAATTTGTAATTAACTAATGCACAAATTTACAATAATGAAAAAATATAGTCCCATAATAATACTATCAATAGCTATTGGTGCTATTATCATTTATTGTATGACAAGTAATCAAACAATATCAATAGGAGAAACGACTCAAAAAGTAGTCAAAAAAGATTCTTCTTTTCAAGAAATTGCTTTTGCTTCTCCAAAGACTATGAATAATTCTGAATTGAAATTAATTCATGGAAAAGGCGAATTTGAGATTGAAAAAGAAGCGAAAGAACAACAAACTTTTAGTTTTAGGAATGATTCTTCTTCCTCTGTTTTTATTCAAATTATTCCTCAAAATAAACTCGGAAACATCAGAATTAATCAACTTATCTCTCCAAATAACGAGAAAGATGGTCCTTTTGGACAAGAAATCAATTATGATTTAACCGAAAAAGGCTTGTATCAAATCCGAATTGGCGAAAGTTTGATGCAAGGAGATACATTTGAAGGAAAATATACCTTGAAATTGCAGTTAAAATAGTTACTTTTACAACAGAATTTTTCTGTTATGAAATGGACTTTTATCGCTTTTATTACATTGATTACGCTTTATAGTTGCGAAGACAAATCTACGCCAACCATTTATCCAAGCAAGATTGGAGTTGATTCTGCGTACAAAGATTTGGTAAAAAAAGATAAACCAACAACAGAAGATGTAATGAAAGAAGAAGTCGTGAAAACAACTTCACATCAGAAAAAAGTTACTGCAAAACCTCAACAAAAAATTGTGTCTAACATAGATAAAATTGTTCCTTTAAGTGCTAATAATACTACCGAAAATCTTGAAGTAAGTTATGCTAAAGCTAAAGCAGAACCTAATAAAATAGCAGGACAAACAAATACTTTTACCTTTAATGCAGATTCTGCTAAAAAAGTTTGGATCAAAATTTCTGCTCAAGATTCTACAGCGAATATTAGAATTAATCACATCAAAGGACCTGCGGATTCTATAAAAGGTGGTCCTTTTGGCAAAGAAACCATTTTCGAATTGCCTGCGCGTGGCGTGTATCAATTCTCGATTTCGGAGAAACCAACAAACTCAAAACCATACGCTGGGAAATATAAAGTGGAATTGAAATTATTGTGGAAATAAATCTATTTGTAATAGATTTTGTAGTTAAGTGAATGATTTTTCAGAATATCTTGTTTAATCATTTCACCATTAATTTCATAATATAAATCAACTGGTTGTTTCGTATTTATCAAATCAAAATAACCATTTCCTTCGGGGCAAAAAGGATTTTCGTAGGAAGTTTCTAATCCAATGAAATAATTTTTCACCTCTAAAGGGTTAAGTTTTAAATGAATCGGAAAAATATATTTTCCTTGATAATCTTTATCCACTTCAAACCATTTTTCTTCAATCAAACTTTGTTTATCCTCAATCGATTTTAGAATCATTGGTTTGAAATAATAATATTCGTTGCAATAATTTTTCTTTTTCACTTTTGATTCAAACAAAATTTCAATTGCGACAATTTCAATTTCTTTCTCGTTTGGAAGTAATAAATTCGAAAATATTTTAAGTCCGAAACTTGTGTTATCCGTTAATCGAACCACTTGTTTAAACTTTGGACGAAATTGTTTGTAATTGGAATAATTCACTACCTCAACTTGATTGAGATTAATCGTATCCAACTTTTGAGCAAAACTCATCACAGAAAGTAAGAAAAGAATTAGAAACTTCATTTTATAAAAATAGAAAAAAATTTCAGTAAATGATTTTCTCAATTCATCCTAAAAAATCAACAATTCGTAAACGTATATTTATACAAGTCTTTTGATAACTTCTTTTGAGAATGATTAACAAATGGTTA
>NZ_DEVJ01000054.1:0-4444 GCF_002362875.1 Empedobacter sp. UBA3239
TTTGAGACAGCCTCTTTTTTGTAAATCTAAAAATTAAGGTTTTTGTAAATACTTTTTCAATAAAAGTTTAGTGGTTTATTTTTAATTAATCCAGCATAAGTCATTTCAATTTTAAAATCTTTTGAGATTAAAACCCAATATGGATAACTAATTTGTTCGTTTTCATCAGTAAATTCTTCTAAAAATGGGTGAGTTTTTTTATTCGATTTAGGTTCATATTTTTTGTTAAAAAAAATAATAGATTCATTTGTTTCTGCATCAAATTCAATAAAATAAATGTAATTATTTAGAATTTGAAGTAATTCATTATCTTTTTCTAATTGTTTTTTTTGAATCATACAGTAACTACACCAATTGGTAGAAAAATAAAGTAGAATTGGTTTAGGATTTTCATTAAAAATTGAATTAAATTTTTCTAATGAAATTTGTGCTTGGAGATTTAATGATGATAAAATGAATATGAAGTACCAGATTTTCATTAACGTAAATTGTATCGGATACCTATAAAACCTCTTGTTCCCTGCATAGGTGTATAGCTGTAATCATTTGGTTCAAAAATAACATCGTTTCTTCCTTTAGGAGGAGTAACGCCATTTCCATGTTCTCCGAATGGATCCCACCAACGAGCAATAACATCGCCTTTTGGTAATACATTAAAAATATTTTTGATTCCACCATAGATTTCAATATTATTCTTAAATGATTTACTTAATTGAATATTTGCAATAAAAGTTGGTTTTGAATATTCTGGTCGATAATCATTTTCTACTCGAGGTAATTTCATTTTGTCATTATAATTGGCGGTTAAATCAACTGTAAAATCTTTTTTGAATGTATAACTTGCTAAGAAATTTCCAGACCATTTTGGTGCATGATATTGAACTTCTTTTTCTCCATCTTCTTTTTTGTATACATCCATATAGGTTGCGCCAAGCATTATTTTTAGAGGAAAGTCAAATGTTGCATCTATGTTTAAAGAAACTCCTTGAGATATTGCGTGTCCATCTAAATTGTCATAGATAATCTTTGTTTCGTCAGTATCTGTATCAGCAATAATTTTGTTTGTGAAATAAGAATAGAATGTTGTAAAATCAAAGTTTAAAGCGGTTAAAGAAGTTTGAATACATAATTAATATTTCCATTATATGATTTTTCAGGTTTTAATTCATTTTCAAAAACTACTTGTCTAGCTCCAGTTAATGCACGATAATCTTCTGTGAAGACATTCACAACACGAAATCCTGTACCAAAACTTGCTCTTAAAGTATGATGAGATGAAGGTGAAAATTTGTATGCAATTCTTGGAGAATGTATTCCTTTATGTGTTTTATCATAATCAAATCGATAACCAAGTAATAATTTGTTTTCAGAATTTAATGTCAATTCGTCTTGTACAAAAATACCAGGAATCGGTGTATTCATTGGGTTATTCTTGATTAGATTATTATCCTCATCATATTCTCCAGTACCTCTTGTGTTGTCATCATAATAAGTATATTTAAATGAAGATCCTAAAAGTAAACTATGTTTTCCAATTATTTTATCCCAATAAGCTTGAGCAAAAATAACTTGCTGTTTTCATTGATACGATTCTGGACCATAAAATGAATTCTGTTGATGAAAATTATAAGAAAATTGTGTCATTATTGTTTCTTTTACAGGTAATTGATACATTCCTATCGCTTCAAAACGATTTGTCATAATACTTTCTGCATAAACTTCGTCACTTCCTCTGTGTAGTTTTCTTTTCCAATTCATATGACCGTCCCATCTATCTTCATATAAATAACGTAAAGCAACGGAAGCTGTTCTATTTTCTTGACGTTCAAAATCAAATTTATTGAATAACGTGATGCGATCTTGTAGAGTTACATCCGTGAAACCGTCGTTATTTTTATCTTTTTTATTGTCATATTTAAAGTAATTAAAACCAAATAAACCATTTACCTTTTCTCCTAAATTATATTTGTATCCACCATCAAGATTGGTTTCCAACCAAGAAGTAGTAAAGGCATCTAAAGATAATTTTGGAGTAGATTTAGGAGATTTGGTAATTACGTTAATTATACCTCCCATAGCTTCTGTTCCATAAAGGGAAGATGCTGGCCCTTTTACGACTTCTATTCGTTCAACCAAAGAATTCGGAATTCCGCTCAAACCATAAACAGTAGATAGAGAAGAAACAATTGGCATTCCGTCAATTAAAATCATGGTATATGGACCTTCCATTCCGTTAATATGAATATCACCTGTGTTGCAAACGTTACTGTTTAGTTGTGGTTGAACACCATTTATTAATTGTACAGCATCAAATAATGAAGGTGTTGGATTTTTTTGAAAAAACTTTGGTGTATAGATTTCAATTGGAACCGGACTATCAGATTTTCTTACAGCTTTCATTGTTCCTGTAACTACAATCTCATCTAAATTTTCTGAAGAATCTTTCATATAAATAGAATCTTTTTGTTCCTGAGCATTTGATAGAATGGAGGTTAAGGTGATGAATAAATAAAATGTTGTTTTCATGTTAAGTAAAATTTATAATCAAATTAAAAAGTTAGACAAATCAAATAAAAATATTATTAAAAATGAATTTTTTAATTTTACTTAATTTTCAACTATATTTGTTTTATGAATTCATTGGTCGAAGAAAATTACCTAAAAGCATTATTTCATCTTTCTGAAAATGGTAAAGGAGAAGTGAATGTGAAGGATTTGAGTAAGCATTTGGAAATAAAAATGCCTACTGTAAACAGTATGATGAAAAAATTAGCTGAAAAAGAATTGGTGATCTATGAATCGTATAAACCACTTCGGTTATCTGATAAAGGAATTTTGAAAGCTTCTCTGATTGTAAGAAAACACCGATTGACAGAGATGTTTTTGGTAGATAGAATGGGATTTGGCTGGGAGCAAGTGCATGAAATTGCAGAGCAAATAGAACATATTCAAAGTTCAATTTTTTTTGATAAAATGGACGAATTATTAAATTTTCCTAAATTAGATCCGCATGGTTCTCCAATTCCAGATAAAAATGGAAAAATAGAAATTAACAATTACAAAAAGTTGGCAGAATTTAAAGAAGGTGACAAAGTAGAAATATGTGCTGTTATTGGTTCTTCTGATGAATTTTTGAAGTATTTGAATTCAAAAAATATTCATTTGAATGATGAAATTGAAATCATTTCTGTTGAAGATTTTGATGGAACAATGAAGGTTAAATTCCTAAAATCAAATGAAATTGAATCATTTAGTAATCATGTAACTTCAAGGTTATTAGGTAAATAAAGGTTTTGCAGTTTTTTTTATCAATCGCCTTATTTTTCTATTTTTTAGGGTTTGGATTTTTATTCCAAAAAATTTTTCCTCGAATTAATTCAACTATATCGTTTACAGTTATAAATGGAATGATAGGTGTTGGACTGATAAGTTTTTTCGTCGCATTTTTTCTTCCATTAAATTTTACATACGAAGTAGTATTATTTTCAATTGCGATTCTATCATTAATTTATCATAGAAACGAAGTGAAACGAAGTTTGTTGAAACTGAAAAATATATCACGATATTTTTATGCTTTTACTTTTGTTGGATTGTTGGTCGCCGTTACATATCCTTTTATTTTAGATCATTTCGGGTATTATATTCCGACAATAAAATGGCTTGATTTTGCTGGTTTTGTAAAAGGTCTTTCTAATTTTGAATGGGTTTTGGCTCAAAATAGTTTTTGGCATATTTTGCAAGCTTCTATTAACGAAACATTGGATATTTATTACCGATTAAATTTTTGTTTATTTTTAATCTTCAATCTTTATGTTTTCGAATTGAAACAGAAAAAACTATTCATTTTTAATCTCCTTTTTTTATTTTTTTTAAATACTCCTTCGCCAGATCTTCCTGTTTTTGTTCTTTCGATTCTATTAATCAACGAATATTTATGTAATGAAAATAAAGCGTCTGATTACTTTTTTTACGCTGTTATTTTATTTGTAATTAAACCAATAAGTATTGTATTAATTTTATTTTTTGGAATTGAATATTTAAGAAATAAAGAACACAAAAATTTAAAAGACAAGAATTTATTTTACTTATTTTTATTACTTTATTATTTTGTTGTAAAGGAGTTATTGTTTCTGCAAATCCTTTGTTTCCTTTAGAATTTTCTTCAATAAAAGTTTTGAAATGGGCTTCACCACAGCATTTATATGAATTATCTGCACAGGATGGTAGATTTATTCCAGTTAAAGATTCGTTTACGTTTGAAGAAGTAGCTAGAATGAATACAACTGAATATTTTCAAGCTATTTTTTTTCAATCATCTTCTCGGACAATAATTTTTCTTTTAATTATTTGTTTAACAATTTTCAATTTGTTAATAGGCTTCTATAAAAAGAACCCGTTGTTCATTTTGATTACTAAATAATAAAGTTGTTCATTTGATTGAAAA
>NZ_DEVJ01000030.1:0-13595 GCF_002362875.1 Empedobacter sp. UBA3239
TTAAAACTCTCACGTTAAGAACATATTTGAATGCAACGTTAAAAAGGTTTTAGCCCGTAGGGTTTTTAAAATCTTTAGTGGAATGAGACCATTTTTAGTAGAGAGGTTTACGGCCTTGACTTTTTGGTTACTTTTTAGTCAAGTAAAAAGTGACATTAAAGAATTTTTAATTTCAAATGTTATTAAAAAGGAATTTGAATATTGAAAAAGGATGAAAAACCGGCATTAAAACTCTCACGTTAAGAAAATGTTTGAATGCAGCGTTAAAAAGATTTTAGCCCGTAGGGTTTGTAAAATCTTTAGTGGAATGATAACATTTTTAGTAGAGAGTTTTACAGCCAAGCGTTTTTTGTTTCGTTTTTTGCGCTTAAAAAATGAAAGAATGATAATGATTTAAAACATTGAATGGCTGAAACTTATTTTGACCGTCGAAAATCAAAGACAAGTCTTGCTTTTGCTGAGCCTGCCGAAGTATTCGTTAGTTTTTTTGATTGTTCCCCGAAGGGCATATGTATACCGATAATTAAAATATATAAGCTATGAATAAAAAAGTGACAAAAGATTTCTCGATACCTCGAAATGACAGATAGAAATTGTCATTCAGAATGTAGCTTTAGCGAAATGAAGAATCTCTTAACCCTTCTCATCCAATAGATTGAAGCTCGTCTGCAAATCGTATGTCGACTTTTCAGCAATGACGATTTATAAATTCATTGTTAAAAAAGGATTTTGAATATTGAAAAAGGAGTTAAAAATCAGACGATTTAGTATCGAAATGTTTTAATCATAGTAAATAAATCGATATTTTTCAGTTTACTGAACTATACAATTTCTAAAATAAAAAAAACTATGTTTCTATTGTGGTTAGAAAATTAGAGGATTCGGTTCTGTACTTCGTCACTTCGAGTGATTTTCGAAATGTAATGTAGAAAATTATATCAAGAAGTTAGACGTTTTAAAACAATTTTCAGCTTATTCTTCAACATAATAAATGTGACAGCAAGAAAGAAAAAAACGTAAAACGTTAAGCGTAAAACATAATAAATTAATTCCCTATAAATTTCAAATAAAAAATCTTGATTTTTCACCTATTCAAAAACCATTAAGTGTTAGTTGTACGATTTTTGATTCATTATTGAGTAATAACATTCTAAAAATGAATACCATGAAAAATAACACGACACAAAACGTCGCACGATATACCTTAGGAGCTTTTTTGATTGGAGCAGGAATTGCTCACTTAACTATAGCTAGAAAAGAATTCAAGGCACAAGTACCAAATTGGGTTCCTTTACCCAAAGATGACACAGTTGTGTATTCGGGAATTGCAGAAATAGCCTTGGGTAGTACGATTGTTTTAGCTCCAGATAGTAAAAAAGAAATAGTTGGAAAAATAGCAGCTTGTTTTTTTGGGGCTGTTTTTCCTGGAAACTGGGCTCAATATAAAAACAAAAGAGATGGTTTTGGATTGGATACAGATCAAAAAAGATTAGCACGATTATTCATGCAACCTTTACTAATTATATGGGCTTTGAAATCGACTAAAAAAACTAAATAACTTGTTTGAAGTAACCAACTTACGACAATTGAATTATATAAAACAAATTAGAATGAAAGAGGATGACTTTTAATAAAGATCTAAATAAAAGATTAAAACAATTACGCAAATAAATAGCTGTTTGATAATAATTTATAGTATTTTTATCTCAAATAATACTATAAAATTAATACTTGAACAGCGATGAATAAACTATTTAGTGTAGCAATTGCTGCTACTTTGATTGTTTCTTGTAACAACAAAACAGAAGAGAAGAAAACGAATAATGTTGCAGTAGATACTAATCAGAACAAAGAAAACACGATTGCTGGTAATGGATTTGACATCAACGAAATTCCATTTTCGACAGCTGATATTGGGGATTTTCCTTTCATAAATCTTCCGCAAGGTTTACAAGAAATGAACAAACCTTTGGTAAAAGAATTCGACATATGTTTTTTTCCTATTAACGGTGTTATGACTCCTTTTGAAGGAAAATTATATAAAACTTTTGTTTCACCTAAAGAAGGAGAAGAATTTTCGCAACATTTCTTTGAAAAAAGTATGGCTGATTATTTACAATCTATCGGTGCTGTTAAAGTGTTTGATGGTGAAATAACCAAAGAAGAATATGAGCGTTACAATAAACAAGATCCAAATAAAGGAGGTGAAGGTGATATGGGATACGCTGGACAAAATATGAAGTTTTGGGTATTACGTACAAAAGATAAAGGAAATGTATATATACAATACCTTTCTAACAATGCTGGTGCTTCGCTTAATGTACTACAAGAAACAGACTTTGAGCAAACTATCACCAAAGTAACAGCAGACGAAATTGCTGAGGATTTGACTAAGAATGGAAAATCTATTTTATATATTAATTTTGATGTTGATCAAGCAAAAATCACGCAAGAAGGTGATGAGATTGTGACTGAAATTGCAAATGCCTTAAAGAAAGATAACGCATTGAAAATATCAATTGAAGGGCATACTGATAATTCTGGCGACGCTAAGCATAACAAAAAACTATCTAATGATCGTGCAAATGCTGTAATGCAAAAACTAATTGCTTTAGGTATTGATAAAACACGTTTATCTGCCATAGGATATGGAGCCGAAAAACCATTGGTAGCAAATGATACAGAAGAAAATAAAGCAAAAAATAGACGTGTAGAATTGGTTAAAGTAAAGTAAAATCTATATATGTTTTATTTCTATTGAATATGAAAAATATTACTACTAATCGTATTTCACTATTTTCTTTGTTATTCTTTCTGAGTTTAAAGCTTGCTCAAGCACAAGACCTCCCTTATAAGTTTACAGAAGATATACAATCTAAAAAAAACAGTAGTGAAAATACTTTTGCGTTACAATTAGCAGCTACAGACTTTTCTTTTCAAGGAAGTTACAGTAAAGCCCTTAAAACTTGGAATGAACAACGTCCAGATTTAAAAGAAATAAAACTAACCCCTTTTGATTCTGTATTTTTTCATAACAGTAAAGCTGTTTCTGCAAAAGATTATATTATTGATAGAAGTAAAAATGAAAAAATCATTATACTAAATGAACTGCATCATAATGCAAGTCATAGATGGTTTGCAACTTCGTTGTTAAAGGATCTTTACGCAAATGGATATCGTTATTTAGGTCTTGAAGCATTAGATGATTTATTGATAAATGAAAGACAGTTTGCTACAGTAGAAAGTGGATTCTATACTTCCGAGCCTAATTTTGGAAACTTTATAAAAGAAGCGCTTGATTTAGGTTTTACAGTATTTGGTTATGAAGCTTCGGATAAAGATAATTGGGACAAAGATCCCTGGAAAAATCGCGAGATTGCACAAGCTAAGAATATCCATTCTTTTATGAAAAATAATACCAATGGTAAATATTTTATTTATTGTGGTGCAGGACATGCTTTTGAAGGAGATAATAACGGTAGAGGTATGTCTATGGCAGGTATTTTAGCAGAGTTAACTGGTACTAATCCTTTTACTATTGATCAAAATAAATATTCTGATAAAGGAGAAAGTCGTTACAATCAACCTCTTTCTAAATTAATCACGACAACCACTCCAACTGTTTTGATAAATGATAAGGGAATCATTTTCAGAAGTAATCCATCTAGTTATGAAACTGATATCTCTATCATTCAACCTGCAAATTCCTTTCTAGAAACTACCCTTCTGCTTCAAAAATCTAAGGCATATAAAAAAATTATACTTCCTAAGAATCTTATTATAACATATCCTGCAATGATATTGCTCTACAGAAAAGGTGAAGCTGAACAAAATGGTGTACCCACAGCTGTATATGAAGTATTAACTGATACTGATATTCCTTCTATTTTTTTAAAGAAGACTACCTATGAAATTATAATTCTTGATAAAAATTACCAGATACAAAATAAATATACTAGTGATTAGACGTTTTGTATACGATGTAAAACAGGAAATATAACTATTTAATCTCGTATTATTTTCATTTTCTTAAATCCTTAAAAAAGGAAAATTAGATAAACAATTAAAATACATTCTCTGAAAGTTTAAACAAGTTTATATTTTAACCAAATCAATTATTCAATAACCGTATTGTTAAACAACTAAACATGTTATGAATCAGGTTTAAAAGAAAGTATTTTAAGATTAAAAATCATCTTCGTATCTTCACCTCTCAAACAACAAATAATGAAATTCGTTACTTTCTTAGACAATCGACAAGAAAAAGTAGGTCTTGTTTTGCAAGACTCTATCTATGATTTGACACAGATTAATCACAACTTACCCTCTACCCTAATTGATATTTTAGCTGATGATGATTTTTCACTTATAATTTGTCAACAGATTACAAACGAAATTTCACGTGGTGAATATAAAAATGCGGTAGTCAAAGAACCACTAATTTTGGCTCCAATACCTCATCCAGCAAGTTTTAGAGATGCCTATGCATTTCGCCAACATGTAGAAACTTCTCGCTTAAACAGAGGTTTGGATATGATTCCAGAATTTGATCAATTTCCTGTGTTCTATTTCTCTAATCATCAAGCTATTCAAGGTCCAGGAAAAATAATTGCTATGGAAAAACATTTCAATCGAATGGATTTTGAACTTGAAGTCGCTATTGTCATCAAAAAAGAAGGTATCAATATAAAAGCAGAACATGCAGATGAATATATTGGTGGTTTTATGATTTTGAATGATTTAAGTGCACGTGCGTTACAAATGGAAGAAATGAAACTGAATCTTGGTCCAGCAAAAGGAAAAGATTTCGCTTCGATGTTTGGTCCATATTTAGTAACACCAACCGAAATCGAAAAATACAAAGTTGAGCCTAAAGAAGGACATATCGGAAATTGTTATGATTTAGAAATGTCTTGTTCAGTCAATAATATTGAAGTTTCTCGTGGAAATTTCAAAGATATGCATTGGACTTTCGCCGAGATTATCGAACGTATTTCGTATGGTGTAAAACTTTATCCTGGTGATATTATAGGGTCTGGAACCGTTGGTACAGGTTGTTTTCTTGAATTAAATGGAACTGGAAAACGTCAGAATCCAGCTTATAAAGAACAATGGTTACAACCAAATGATACTATCGAAATGTCTGTTACAGGATTAGGAAAATTAGTAAATTCTGTTCATCTTTATACCCAATAAACTCAACTTATGCAACATACAAAATCTTTTGAGCCAAATACAAGTCAATTTAATGACATTTTCAAACACGCTATTTCTCCACGTCCTATTTGCTTTGCAAGTACGATAGATAAAGACGGAAATGTAAATTTGAGCCCATTTTCATTCTTCAATATGATGGGACAAAATCCGCCTATTTGTGTATTTTCTCCACTTCGAAAAATGAGAGATGGATCGACAAAGCATACATTAGAAAATGTTTGGGAACACCCTGAATGTGTAATTAATATTGTCAATTATAACATGGTTCAGCAACAATCGTTGGCAAGTGTGGAATATCCAAAAGGTGTAAATGAATTTGTGAAAGCTGGTTTTACAGAATTACCTTCAGAGTTGGTTAAACCTCCTCGTGTAGCCGAATCTCCGATTCAATTTGAATGTAAAGTGCGTGAAGTAATTTCTGTTACAGATCAACCAGGTGCAGCTAATTTGGTGATTGCAGAAATTGTGCGCATGCATGTACAAGAGGATTTACTGGATGAAAATGATAAAGTTTCGCCTTATGATTTGGATTTAGTTGCTCGTATGGGAGGTGATTATTATTGCCGAGTTATTCCAGAATCGATCTTCGAAGTCGAAAAACCTACGCGTACAATTGGTTTGGGAATAGATCAACTTCCTGACGAAGTGAAAAATTCTAATTATTTAACAGGTAATAATTTAGGTCAATTAGGAAATGTAGAAAAATTACCTACAGATGAAATGATTCTTAATTTCAAGGAACAATTGACAGAACGATTAGATATTCAAAAGTTTAAATCTGTTGAGGTTCGTCATCAAGTTGCAGCAAAACTTTTGGAACAAGGTGATGTAAATGGTGCGTGGTATTGGTTGTTAATGAAAATTTAGATGATGGGTAAAACTGCATTGGTTTTAGGAAGCTCAGGTTTAATTGGTTCTCTTCTCTTAGAAAAGTTATTCAATCATCCTGATTATGCTACTATTATCACAATTGTTCGAAAACCTCAACAAATCAATCATCCAAAATTTATTGAAATCGTAACTGACTTTAATTCAGAAATTAATTTAGATGAAATCCAGCAGATTGATTCTATTTTTTCGTGCTTGGGAACAACTCGAAAAAAGACGCCTGATTTAGGTGCTTATCGTAAAATTGAAGTCGATATTCCGAATCAATTTGCAAAGATTGGGAATCAAAAAGGATTAACTAAGTTTCATTATATTTCGGCAGTTGGTGCAAATGCAAACTCGTCTAATTTTTATTTAAAAATGAAAGGCGAAGCCGAAGAAACTTTGCAAAAGAATACTATCAAACAATTATTCTTGTATCGTCCATCTTTGTTAATTGGCAATCGAGAGGAATATCGTTTGGCTGAGAATATAAGTTCAAAAGTTTTTCCTTTGATCAATTTCTTTTTACGCAGAAAATTATCTAAATATAAATCAATTGAAGCTGGAAAAGTTGCTCAATCACTTATTGAAAATGATTTGCATTCAACATCAAATAAAGTTTCAATTTTACATTACAACGAAATAATTAATTCGATAAATACAACACAATGATCATACTAGCCGTACTCCTACCTTGGTTATCATTCATTTTAAGAGGAAAAATAATACAAGGCGTTATTTGCTTAATCTTACAAATCACCTTAATTGGATGGTTGCCCGCAGCAATTTGGGCTGTTGCGTCACTTTTGGACGGAAGAAACAAAGCAAGGATAAAAGAATTGAATAGATGATAAATCAATATAAAATAGCAAAAGATAACATTAACTTGTACGTCACTTTAGAAATTAATCCTTCTAAAAGGAGAAAATTCTTTTTGTTCTTTTGCATTTTATTGATGATTTCAATTCCGATTAGTTTAATCACAATAATTGATTCGGAGCCGCAAAATTTCTTTGTTCCAATTTCTATAATCAGCTTCCTTATTTTCTATTTTATTATTCGATATTTTCTGTGGAATATTTATGGAAAAGAGAATATTATTATCAATAATAAGACAATTAGTTATAATCGAGATTTTGGTTTATATCAAACAAAATATTCTTCTATTAAGTATTCAAAATTAGATTTTGCAATTCAGAAAATTAAAAATGAAAATGATTTAGATGTTGGAGATTTAGTTTTCATTGATTATTTAGAAGATTCTCAATTACCAGAAGTTATTTTTCAGACTTCGATATTAATACCAATTAAAGATTTAAAGAAAATTCAACAAGAAATTGAATTGCATTTGTTTGATATTGACAAAGATAAATTAGCAAGGAATTATATTGTTTTCTCGCAAAATTGAAATAATTTTTAATAAAAAAGACAACTAATTAAGCTGTCTTTTTGCGTTATTTATGTTCATAATAATTTAAGATTTTATCTTCTTTCCCATCATTATTTTTATCACGATATTCTATCAACACCAGCATATTTTCATCTACTTTTTGATATTTGTAACTTGTTGTTGTTCTTGTACCATTAGTTAAACTAAATTCGTTATTTCTTTTATTTACCATTTAATCTAGTAAATTCAATAATTATAGTGAGTTTTTTGAAGAATTTTCGAGATAATTTAGCTGTATCAAAATAGAAAAGTAGATGAAAAAAATAATGGTTCTAATGGTTTGTAGTCTTTTGGCTTCTTTTGGAAATGCACAAGAATATACAACTAATAATATTATAATAAAGCAAGGAAATCAAACATTTAATATTGATAAAGCTGAACAAACAATCACACTTCGCCCAGAAGAATTTAGTGTTGAATATCTAAATAAACCTTATCAAGAAAAGAAAAATCTGTTTTACGCTGCACAAGCATTAGTGACTGATAGTTCGGCTGATGTTAATTTTCAAGAAGGAATAAAAATAGAAAGCATACCATATTTTGAACCTAGTAGTGGTTTTGCTGCAGAGAAAAACCAAGTCATATATTATCCGTTTTTATCGTATGATGGACATCAATATTTATATTATGTTTCAAATAATGAAAAACGTGTGGATAAAATTGGAACGTCTGGAAATTGGGATATTTACAAATGGACATTAAAAGGTGTTTATCAATATGACGCTGAAATGGATTGGAATATTTACGACAACGATCAAGTACATATTGCTTTAATTATTGATCGAAATTTAGACGGAATTCTTCAAAAGGGTGAATTTTTCGACGTTCATATTAATTTTAAGAAATAACAATAATCTATATCCTAACCTACCTCAACTTATGTACAAACTAAAACATTCTTCGGATTGTTTTAGTTTCTTTGATTCTACAAAAGACATTATATTAGCTCAAATAAACTCAACATCTCAATATGTTAAAAAGTAATAGTGCTTTAAAAAATCTTTTATTTCAACTTATAGTCGTCATTTTATGCGCTATTAGTGGAATTGCTAATGCACAAGAAGTACTGATTAATTTTGAGAATCAATATAATAAAACAGCTCCTAATTCTATTGAACGATACGAAATAACAGGAAAATATGCGCAAGCTTTATTATTTAATAATCAAAAAGAAAAAGCTTTCGCTGTTTTGAAACAAAATATTTCTAGCGCCGAAAAACTGAGTGATGGAAAATATGCTGCATATTTACATGCTGTTTCTGCAATGAATAATCGTATTGATGATAATTTGAATGCAACAAATTATAATTTGCAAAAAGCAATTTATTACAGCGGACGCACAACTGATTATTCAACAAAAGGATATGTTAAATATTGCGAAGGATGGTTGAATTTAAGAAACAATGAAGACTCTAATGCTGTAAAAAACTTTATTGATGGTCTTAAATTTCTAGATAAAGCTACTGTTACGCCAACTGTTCTTACACGAATGAGTTCTATTTATAACGAATTGACTGGAATTTATTCGAGATGGGATGATTATGAATTACAAGAAAAGTACAGCAAACTTGCTCTAGAAGTAGCACTTAAACAAAATAATCCTAATTTAATTTTTGCTTCTTATATGTCGATTGGATACATGTATGAACAAAAATTTATGCAAAATGAGAAAAATATTTTTGTACGAGATTTAGCTGAAAAATATTATACTAACGCTATAAATACGTATTATAAAAACAAAAGTGAAATGGCTACAGCGACAGACTTGTCGTTTGTAGCTATTAATCTAGCCAATTTATATCTTCAGTTTTATCCCAAAAACTATCAAGGAAAAGTTATCAAATATGCCAATTTAGCCAAAGAAATAGGAGAACAAAATAATCAATCCGATCACGTTGCCTCTGCTAATGGTATTTTAGCCGAATTATCTTTGCAGAATAACGAAGTTTCTACTGCAAAAAGCTATCTACTCAATTCACTTATAAAAGTCAACGAGAATACAATGCCTGACAAAAATATTCTTCTTTCGTTGTATTTAAGCTTATCTAATATTGAAGATCGTGAAGGAAATTACAAAGAAGCTTTGCGCTATTATAAATTGTATACATCTACTTACAAAGAAATTTATGATAACGAGCAAGCGCAAATCAGTAAACGTTTGGAAGCTCAGTTTGATAAAGAACGTCAGCAACAACAAATGATTCGTTTGCAATTAGAAGCCGAGAAAAAAGAACAACAAATTCAACTAATGCATTCATTAGGAATTCAACAAGAACAAGAATTAGAAAATTCTAGATTAAGTGAAGAATTTCAACGTAAACAATTAAAATTAACTCGATTAGAATCCGATAAACGTTCACAAGAATTAACGATTTCTGAACAAAATTTAAGGCTTTCTAAACTAGAAAATAAAAATAGAAAGGATGAATTGGTTAATTATATCACCGAACTTAATTTCAAAAATAAATTAAACAAATATTACATCTTTTCTATCATCTTCTTTATTGCTTTACTTGGATTATTGCTTTACGCTTTAAAACAACGCAACAAACATCTAAAGCAACGCGAAGAATTACATAAGTTGGAAATCGAACAAGAACGTCAAAATTCTAAAATATCCACTTTAACGGCTCTTCTTAATGGTGAAGAACAAGAACGTACTCGACTTGCACGTGATTTACACGATGGTTTGGGCGGTTTACTTTCAGGAACAAAAATTCAGCTCTCTCATTTAAACGATAAAATTGACGATCATTCTAAAAAGGATATGGCAAAATCTATTCAACAATTAGATGGAGCTGTTGATGAATTACGTCGTGTAGCTCATAATTTAATGCCAGATTTGTTGTTGAAATATGGTTTGGAAGAAGCCTTAAAAGAATATGCAATCCGAATGTCGAATGAACAATTGGATATTGATGTTCAATTTTTGAGCTATACAAATTCACTTGACAAAGAGCATCAATTATTGGTTTATCGTATCATTCAAGAATTAGTAAATAATGCCATTAAACATGCGCATGCAGCGGAAATTATCATTCAATTTGTTGAAGATGAAAACAATTATTCTGTCACTGTAGAAGACGATGGGAAAGGTTTTGATATGAATAATACAAAACTAACGCAATCAGCAGGTTTACATAATATTCAATCGCGTGTCCAATTTTTGAAAGGACAATTAAATATACATTCAGAAATCGATTTAGGAACAAGTATAGAGTTCCAATTTCCTAAAATATAACTTATGATAAAAATAGCAATCACAGACGATCATCCTTTATTATTAGAAGGCTTGCGAAATATTTTGAGTAATCAGCAAAACTTACAAGTGGTCGATTGTTATGCTTCGGCTCAACAATTACAAGAAGCCTTAAAAACAACAGAAATTGACATTCTTTTGTTAGACATCAATTTATCGGATACTAATAGTATTGAATTGATTAAACCTTTCAAGAAAAAATATCCTGATATGCACATTATTATGTTGAGCGTACACAATGAATACGCTGTAATTAATAGTTTTTTGGAAGAAGGTGCTTCGGGTTATATTCAGAAAAATGCTTCTGTTGACGAAATATTAGAAGGAATTAATTCTATTTTTGATGGAAAGAAATTTCTTTGTTCGCAAACCAAAAATGTGATGAGTAAAAAAGAAAAAGATGGTTTGAATACGATTCCGAAATTGACACGTCGCGAAAAAGAGGTTTTAATTGAAGCTGCACAAGGCTTAACGACACAACAAATTGCAGATAAATTATTTATCAGTACACATACGGTGGACAGCCATCGTAAGAATTTGATCGAAAAATTTAAAACATCAAATTTAAGTTCAGCAATCACATCAGCCATAGAATATGGATTGATTTCAAAACCTTAAAAAAATACCTATAAATAGGGATATTTTAATTCTAAAATTTTTATCAATTTTGAAAAAGAAATAACAACCTATATTTCAACCGACTGAACAACCCAAAATAAGATTGCTAACCAATTCTTATTACCTTAACTACATCTATTGAAAATCGCTTAGTTCTCTACTTAAGCGATTTTTTTTATATTATCTTAAATACTTAATAAAAAAGTATATAATTTAAAACTTTAAAAAACGGAAAAATAATATTATTCTTCCGTTTTTTTATGACTAACATTATTCTTTTTAATGTCCCCCTTCAGATTCAATCTCATCTATATTAATTCCTTGTTTCTTTAAAAATCCTTTGACCATTACTGCAAAAGATATTAAATAAATAAAACAAATTAATGGAATAACATATGAATTATGAATTCCTATAATATCAGATAATTTTCCTTGTATAGGAGGAATAATACCTCCTCCTAAAATCATCATTACTAAAAATGCAGAACCTTGTGCTGTATATTTACCTAAACCTACAATAGATAAACTAAAAATTGCGGGCCACATGATAGAACAAGCTAAACCTCCAGCTAAAAATGCATAAATGGCAACAATACCTGTCGAAAGTAAACCAATTGTCATTGCGATCGCTCCAAAGATTGCAAAAATAAGTAATGTACGAGCTGGTTTATCTTTAGATAAGAAAAATGCTGCAATTTGTAAGGCTATACATATGATATAAAAATATAAATGTGACATATCAAATCCAGCTATAGTATTAACACCTATAACAATTGAAAAAGCAATAACCGGAACAATGATTAATAGGAATTGTTTTTTTGATTTAGTCAAATTAAATGCGCTTATAGCTCCTGCCCATCTACCAATCATCATACTTCCCCAATACATCGTTACATATGGAGTTATTTGTGATGAGCTAAGATTTCCAAATTCTTTTAGTGTCAACAATTCTCCTAGATTAGAACCTATAGCTACTTCAACACCTACATATAAAAACAATGCTAACATTCCTAGAATTAATTGAGGATATTTCATAGCTCCCCATCCTTCCGACTTTTTCTTTGCGCTGAAATAGGCATACAATAATCCAATTATAACAACTGATAAAGCACCAAAAAGCCAAGCCATTCTTTTTAATTCTAAAGGATTTTTTAACGTAACTACTTCTGCTTTATAACTATCTATTAATGTTATGTTTGTCGTATTATTAATTAAGTTATTTAATTCTTCAATTCTTAAAGCTTCGACACTCTTATAACTTAAAAACACTGGAACAAACATGATTAATAGTAAAATTGTCATTACAATTAACATTGTTAATGCTTTGTTTGATTTCTCCATTGGTTCATTATTTATTCCTGCTGGAACTTTCTTAGAAAAGAAGAAAATTGCCGCAGCTATAACAAATAATAAACCTACTCCTATATATAGATATTCTACCTTTGTTAATGGTAAGTTCTTAATTACATCGTCTGACACATGATCAAAAGTACCAAACAATGCAAAACCAATTACTAATGGACCAATTGTAGTTCCAAAAGAATTTATTCCACCTCCCAAGTTAATTCGAGAAGTTCCTGTTTTAGGATCACCTAATAAAACTGCAAATGGATTTGCAGCAGTTTGTTGCAATGAGAATCCTAAAGCAACAATAAATAATCCCATTAGCATCCCAATATAAATATTTACTTGAACTGCAATTATCATAGCCCCAGCTCCTAATGCAGAAAATAAAAGTCCATAAACTATACTTTTTTTATACCCCCATCTTCCTACTAAATCCTTTCCTTTAACAACACTCAATATATATAATAAAAGCGCACCAATATAATAGGCTGTATAAAAAGCAAAATCGATTAATTGAGATTGAAATTGATCTAATTCAAAGTAATTTTTACAAAATGGTATAAAAATATTATTACCCGCTGCTATAAAACCCCAGAAAAAAAATACAATTATCAGCGTATAAAGTGCTGGATAATTAGTTTTTTGTGTTTGACTCATGTGTTTTGATATAATTATTAATACTTTTTGATGATTAGCTTTTTAAAAAGCTTATAAATATAGTTTATTTCTATTCTAAAAAACAAATATGATTTGATTTTATGTTAATGATAATTATAAATCATTTATATATTTCTGTAAGTAAATGGTATAAGGTTTTGTAATCTTCCCTAAAAA
>NZ_DEVJ01000084.1:0-4498 GCF_002362875.1 Empedobacter sp. UBA3239
GATATACACCGATACAGGAATTTAACACTTTTTAACACATTATTACTCTAGTATTCCGTCATTTCAAGAAATCTTCTTTTCATTTTTTATTCATGCTCTTTATTATTTTATGAATATTGGATTCATATACCTTTCAGGGAAGCTCATCCAAAAAACGAAACAAAAAAAGATGCCGACAGTAGTCTCTCAATGATTCAACGAAATAAATTATTTCCATAAAGTTGGCAACTCACTTCGTTCAGACACTTAAACTTTTTTATTCCAATAATTTAGAGTTGAATTGCATTTCGATCCTAAATCGTCGGATTTTTAACTCCTTTTTCAATACTAAAATCTCAATACTAAAATCTAACGTCTTACATCTAAATAAAAGGTAGCAGAACCCCAATAAATTTGGAAAATGGCAATAAAGGATTTACTTTTAATGTGCGAAAAAAAAGAGTATAACAGTTACTGTCAAAGTCTCATTACCGAGGCTCTGATAGAGAGCGTGTAAAGAAAGGATAGCCCTTTGCTTTACGATCCGTGTTTTAAAAATGTTATAAAAACGGAGTATTGTTCTTTAAAAGAATTAGTAACACCAACAGACTTTGTCTGGCGGTTTTTTACGGATGAATGGAAATTGTTTCGTTCTCATTTTGTGTTGGGTTTTATGGAACGATGTCTTCTATTCTTGATAGAAGTAGAAATAAAAAGTCAGAGAAACGATTTACACTCCTTCATTATCGTGAGGAAATCCGGTAAGAAAACCTTTAGAGTAAACTCTTGCCCAATGAAGTACAAACGCATAAATCGCCCTCTGGAATTATCGCAAATATATGAAAATCCCAGTGTATTGGGCGACTTTTTGTACTCTCTAGGGCTTATAATTTACCGGATTATTCCCGAATAGAGAGACATCATTTCGTTAAGTCAAATAGCCTTAACTAATTGTGTCGCTTTAAACATATATCAAATATACAATGTTTGACATTAAACGCCAAACTTTTTTAATAAATATTTTAAATTATATGAAAATTAATCGATTAGATATTGTTTTTAAAGAAAGAAATGTACAAAATAGAGTCATTGCTAAATTTATTGGTAAAACTGAATTTACAATATCTAAATGGCGAAATAACAAAAGACAACCTTCTTTGGAAGAACTAATTGAGATTGCAAAATTACTAAGAGTAAGTATTTATGATTTAATAGAACCAACAAACTGGGACAATGAAAAAACAGATACATATGAGGAGTTTGTAAAAAAAGTAAAAGACATTAAATAATTAAAAACGGTTAGTTTAAAATAAAAATCTTAAATTCGAAATGAATATAAGTCATAGGCATGACGTTCATTTATTACTCAGGTGTTAGATTTTAGGTTAAAAGTTCACCTGAGTTTTTTATTTTACATAAATTAATACAAGTAAAGGGCTTCTATATAGAAGCCCTTTACTTATTTACACAATAATGGTTATAAATTAGATTAATTTATATATTTGTTATTTACATGAAACTAAAGCTATAGTAGTTTCGTGAAAAACAATGTTAGTGGTAATTTTATATAAACTTTATGCCAAGAAAATTTTCGAATAATAAAATTAAAGATGCAGGTAAAATTTTATCTAAACCTTTAAATTATACAGAAGCAGAAATTAACGACGCACAAGATAAATTAACTTATTGGCGTACCATACATTCAACTCCATTAAACACTTTTCAAACAACTTTAAGGCGAAAAATTAAACAACTAAATCTTGTAGATTGTATCACTGCACAAAGATTAAAAAGAGTCGATTCTATTATTAAAAAATTAAATCGTTTTAGTAATATGAAACTATCTACAATGCAGGATATTGCAGGTATAAGAGCTATTGTAAAAGATTTAAATGATGTTAATATTCTTGAAGAAAATTTTCTTAATAGTCGGATGAAACATTCAACATTGAGTTATAACGATTACATTGAAAATCCTAAAATTGACGGTTACAGAGGAAAGCATATTATTTTCGAATATTGTTCGGAAAATAATGAAATTGATAAGTTAAAAGTTGAGTTACAGATTAGAACTAAATTGCAACATATTTGGGCAACCACAGTTGAGACAATTGGTATTTTTTTAGATCAACCTCTAAAATCAAGCATAGGCCCTCAAAATTGGCTTAACTATTTTTCACTTGTTAGCGCAGGGTTTTCCATCATCGAAGGAACAAAAATTCATGAAAAATATTCGCATTTAACACATAAAGAAATATTCACTAAAATAGTTGAAGAATCTTTAGTTTTAGAAATCAGTCCAAAATTGAGAGGGTTTACTGTTGCTGCTGATCATATTATGAACAAGAATTATAAGGGAAAGTATAATTTAATAATATTAAATTTAGATAAAAGAGTCGTTAAAGTCAAAAATTATACTGCTAAAAATTATACTCAAGCAAATATCGATTACACTCAAATTGAAAGAGAAATTGATAAAGGAGCGAATTTACAAGCCGTACTTGTATCAACCGATTCAATAGGTTCTTTAGAAAAAGCTTTTCCCAGCTATTTCTTAGACTCTCAAGAGTATTTACAAAAGCTAAATGAAATTAATGCTTTGCTTAAAACATTATAAATTATGGTTAATAACTAAGCTTTTGTCATGCTCGTAGAGCTTGAGACGTATTGCAAATTATTTAAGACAGAAAAGAATAATAAACAACTTGGCTAAGTGTTTTTAAGCGAGGTTATTTTTTATTTCACAACAAGGTGTTCAATGTAGTTTTGTTTGTATATTTGAGGTTAATTTTATGAAATGCAGATATAGCTGTTTTTTTTAACGAAACTTTACTATATTTTACTTCGTGAAATAATATGTTAGCTGTAATTGAACAAATAATCGTCAAAATATAAATGGATAAACTTTTTGGGAATCTTAAGATTCGTAAACAATTCTTATTTTTTGTTATAAGTACATTAATTTTATTATTAATAATCAGATTTGGAGTTTTTCCAATTGAATCAGTTAAGGAATCAACGAACAAAGAAATTGTATCATTTATAGATAAATTTGTAACTTCCATTATAACTGCTTTAATGGTTGGTTACTTCATTTATAAGTTACAAATTGATGAGAAAAAAAAATCATTAGAATTTACATCTTCTTCACCACAAATTGAGGATAAATTAGATCAAGCTAGAAAAAAATGTGACAGTTGGAAATTTAATGGCGGATTAGGAAGATATACTAGATATATGACTTTGCCAGAATTATCATCTATTTCTTCGAAGAAAAGAGAAACATATAAAGTTGAACTAATTATTCTCAATCCAGAAAACGACATTTTACTTCAGAAATATGCTGACTTTAGAAATAGTGTTAATCTAAAAGCTAATTGGAATATAAATTTTTTAAGAAAGGAATTATTAGCAACATTATTTAGTGCCATCTACACAACAAAAACAAATCAATTTCTTGAAATAGATGTTTATGTAAAAGATTTTTTTACACTAAGTAGAATGGATATTTCAAATGAAACAGCAATCATTTCAAGAGAAGACCCATTAATTCCTACAATTATCTGTTACAATGAATCTTACTTATTTAAGCATTATAAAGAAGAATTTCAACAGGTTAAAAGACAGAGTAAAAAAATTGATTTAGATAAAATTAATACATTTTTACTAGATTTAAATAATTTAGATTCTTTAAGTAGAATTTTATTTCCCTGTTTAGCATTTACAAAAAATGAATTAAATGAAATACTACAAGAGGTAAATAATCCAAAAAATCCATTTAAAAAATGATGAAAACAATTTCAGCCAATAGTACTTATACAGAAGTAAAACATTTTATTACATCATTTTTTAATGAATATCTAAAAATTGAAATGCAAGATGTAAAATTCTATTTGCATCCATTAGGTTTTATATATTCAAGATTATATAGTTCAGAAAATGAGCAGTTAAGAATACATATTTGGCTGAAAGATTATAAGAAAAAAAACGACTTTTATATTCATGATCACTATTATGACCTAAACAGTTGGATTTTATTAGGTGAAATAAAAGATTTATTATACGATATCTCGGAAAAGGAAAATAGCGGTGAATTTATTATATATGAAGGTTCATATAATGAGAATGAAAATTACAGATATTTAAAACCATCTAATTTATTTTGTGATATTTTAAAAACTGAAGAACGATACTTTACAAAAGGAGATAAATATTTTATACAAAAAAGGAAATATCATTCTAATGAAATTATGTTTAATGATTCAGATTATGCTTGTACATTAGTTCTAACACAAAATCCTAATAAAATACATAGCCCAAAAGTATTAAGTAAAATTAAAAAGAGTGAAATAATAGAGGAAACTCCAAGTTTAATTTCATACAGCGACATGAAACTAATAATTGAAACCTTAAGTTCAAAATTATAAATATTCAACTACAGTTAACAAGGGGAACTGTTGCACAACTCTATTTTAGGTACAAAAACACAAAATAGTAATTAAAAAATAATCTGAAAGAA
>NZ_DEVJ01000084.1:4678-21240 GCF_002362875.1 Empedobacter sp. UBA3239
TTCTTTCAGATTATTTTTTATACTAAGGTTTTCGCCCTGTAATTAATCTGTATAATAAAGCTATGATAGCAAGCACAAGTAATATGTGAATAAATTGACCTACTGCTTGGCCGAATCCGAAATAACCTATAGCCCACAAAATAAGTAATACTACAGCAATAATTGAAATTAGATTTCTCATAAATTTTGATTTTAATTAAACATTTACTTTTTATAGTTTAAATTGTTTAGGAATTTTTGTTCATATGAAATTGCACTAGTTCTATAGCATTGGAAACAGCATCGCTAAGTGCGACTATAAAATCACCTTTTTCTGCTTTGTTTATTGTATGTTCTATCGCTTCAATTTCATTCGGAATTATTTCATAAGGAAAATCCTCTTGAACTTCATGAATACCTTTTACAAGCAATTGTATAATTTCTTCCTCTGTTCGTCCCCTTAAGTGTCTTTCTTGTCGAATAATAATATAATCAAACATCTCCGCTGCTATTTTTCCACACTTTTGTATGTCTTCGTCTCTTCTATCCCCTACACCTGAAATAATTCCAATTTTTTTATTTGCTTTCACTTTAGACAAATAATCTTTTATAGCTGTGTATCCTGCAGGGTTATGTGCGAAATCGATTAATATTTTAAAATCTTTGAACTGAAAAATATTCATTCTACCAGGTGTTAAATCAGGGCTTGGAACAAAAGTATTCAACGCTTTCGTAATCTGGGGAACATGCAAACCTGATATATATGCTGCTAATACAGCAGCTAGAACATTTTGAATCATGAAAATAGCTTTTCCATTCATTGTTAACGGTATATCGCAAATATTCGCAACAACTATTCGTTCTTTTTTAGTCTGTATTACAATATTTTCTTGCGTATACAATGCGACTATATTTCCATTTTTAATAAGTTTTTGAACTTCTTTACTTTTTTCATCCAATGAAAAATACGCAATTTGACATGCTAATTTCTTTGAAATTTCCATTGAATAATAATCTTCAGTATTTAAAATTGCCCAACCGTCTTTTTTCACACTTTCAACAACAACAGATTTTACTCTAGCTAATTGCTCTAAAGAATCGATATCTTTTAATCCCAAATGATCTTCTGTAATATTCGTTATTATACCAATATCGCAAGCACTAAATCCAAGTCCTTCTCTCAGAATTCCACCTCTTGCAGTTTCTAAAACAGCAATATCTATTGTTGGATCATTCAATATTTTTTTTGCACTAATAGGACCTGTTGTATCCCCTTTCTCCATTAGCTGATTATTAATATAAATACCGTCGGATGTTGTATAACCTACATTTTTTTCAGTGTTTTTAAATATATGTGCAATTAAACGAGTGGTGGTTGTTTTACCATTGGTACCTGTAATTGCTATTATTGGAATAGTTGGTAATTTTTGAAAAGGGAATAGCATATCTAAAACGGGAGAAGCAACATTGCGCGAAATTCCTTTTGTTGGTTCTATATGCATTCTAAATCCTGGAGCTGCATTTACTTCTATTACCACTCCACCAGATGTATACAAAGATTCGGATAAATTGGATGCTATGATATCAATACCACATATATCCAAATTGATGACTTTAGCAATTTTCTCTGCTATAATAATATTATCAGGATGAAGGTCTTCAGTTGTATCAATAGATGTTCCTCCTGTACTGAGATTTGCTGTTGCTTTTAAATAAATTATTTCAGCTCTTTTGGGTATAGATTGTAGATCGTAGTTTTTTGATTTTAATAATGAAATTGTATGATGGTCTATGCTAATTTTTGTTAAAACTTGTTCATGACCTTCTCCTCTTTTAGGGTTTTCATTTTCAATTTGAATTAATTCTTTTATCGTAAGTTTTCCATCTCCAATTATATGAGCAGGTATTCGTTTAGCCGCGGCAACTACTTTTTTATTGATGACCAATATTCTAAAATCATACCCTTTTACAAATTTTTCTACGATTATTTTTTGACTAAATTCTCGTGCATTCTGGAATGCTTTTTCAGCAGTTTCATATTCATTTATATTGGTGGTTACTCCTCTTCCGTGATTACAATTATATGGTTTAATAACAATTGGATAGTTTATTTTATCTATTATTTTTTTTAAATCTTCTTCATTTTCGCCTATACCACCATCAGCGATAGGAATAAATGCATCCTTTAATAATTGTTTGGTTCGAAATTTATCACATGCAATCTCAACAGCCAGATAGTTGGTTTTATCTGTAATTGTCGCCTCTAATCTAGCTTGATTTTTACCATATCCCAATTGGATATAAGAATGATTATTTAATCGTGTCCATGGTATTTTTCGGTTTTCTGCTTCATTAATTATACTTTGTGTAGAAGGACCGAGTTTATTTGAATTCCATATTTTAGTCATATTTTTAATATCTTCTGAAATGGAATAAGATGAATTAGATATTAATGCTTCTGCAATTCTAACAGCTGCCTTTGCTGCATACATCCCTACTTCTTCATCTTGATATGCAAATACAACATTATAAGTTCCTGGAGTATTTGTTTCGCGAGTTCTACCAAAGCCGGTATTCATACCTGCTAGGGTTTGTATTTCTAATGCGATATGCTCAATTACATGCCCCATCCATGTTCCTTCTTTTACACGAGTAAAAAAACCACCAGCTACCCCTTCAGAACAACGATGCGAGTACATTGTAGGTAACCATGATTGTATACGTTCTGCAAATCCATCAATCTTATTCGTTGGAAATTGTTCTAAACGACCTAAATTCAATCGCATTTGGATTAGTTTTTCTCTTTTAATACTCCAAAAATTTGGTCCTTTTAAAATCGATATATTTTCTATTTTCATATGTGGTAAGTGTTATAATTATTCAATATATCTTTACAAGAACTAGACCTATTTAGGGATTTAACATTACTTTATCATTTATTTAAGAACTAAAACTTGTTCAAGCCTATCAATATTTATTAAATTGAAAATGAATAAATTAATTAATATGAGTATAAAAGGAAAATTAATCATAGTTGGAGGAGGAATAAATACTGCTGAGAACATTCCTTCTCACTTACCGAAGGAAGAAGTACTCAACGATTTTTTTTATCAGAATGGAATTTTAAAAAAGATTATTGAGGAATCGAAATTAAAAGAGAATTCAAGAATTGAAATTATAACCACAGCTTCACAATCTCCAAAACTTGCTGCTGAATCTTATATAAAAGCCTTTAAACTATTAAGTGCAACAAACGTAGCACATTTAGATATTAATACACGTGTAGATGCTTTACATCCTGATTCGCTAGCACGTTTAGATGAAGCTAATGTTGTTTTATTTAGTGGCGGAGATCAATTGAGACTTACTTCAACTATCGGTGGAACTCCTTTTCAACAAAAGCTTCTTCAAAAATATTATCATGAAGATTTTATTTATGCTGGAACATCCGCAGGAGCTGCTGCCGCATCTTCTAGTATGATTTATCAAGGCGCAAGTAATGATGCATTATTAAAAGGTGCGGTAGAAATGAACAGCGGGCTTGGGTTAATTGATTCCATTATTGTTGATACACATTTTATTCAACGTGGGAGAATTGGAAGATTATTTCAAGCAGTTACTGGAAATCCAATGAAAATAGGTATCGGATTGAGTGAAGACACTGGACTAATTATCAGCGATAACAATAACAAAATGACAGCAATTGGTTCTGGTTCTGTTATTTTGGTTGATGGAAGAGAAATTTTGGATACGAGTTTATCAAAGGTAGACATTGGATATCCAATTTCAATCAGCCATATTATTTCTCACGTGATGACACGAAATGATATTTTTCATTTTGATCAAAATAAAATTATCATCAAAGATTCTCAATATAACAATCAATAAAATGAAACTAATTATTCACGGCGGTTTTTTCTCCGAATCATTAACTGATCCTGAAACTAAATTCCAAAAGCAAAGTGCTTTAATTAAAATTGTACAAAAAGGGTACGACTATTTAACAACACACACAGCAGTTGAAACTGTTGTATATACAGTAAGTTTATTAGAAGACGACCCTTTATTTAATGCAGGATTAGGTTCTCAAATACAATCGGATGGAAAAATAAGATTAAGTGCTGCTTTAATGAATGGGAATACTCTTAAAATGTCTGGTGTTATTAATATAGAAAATGTTGAACATCCAATTTTAGTTGCAGAAAAACTAATGACTTACGATGATCGTATTTTGGCTGGTAGTGGAGCAATAGAATTTGCCAGTAAGCATGGATTCGACCATTTTAATCCTGAAACTGAGCAACGTAAAAAAGAATTTGAAGAAAAAATAAATTCTACGAGAACAAGTACTGTTGGATGTGTTTGTTTAGATGGCGATAATAATATTGCTGTTGCTACATCAACTGGAGGAAAAGGTTTTGAAATACCAGGGCGTGTATCAGATTCTGCTACTGTTGCTGGTAATTACGCTAATAAATATTGTGGTGTTAGTATGACCGGAGTTGGAGAAGATATCGTAAGTGGAGCAATGGCTGCAAAAATTGTAACACGAGTTACAGACGGAATTACAATAGAAGATGCATTTGAAAAATCTTTTGAAGAATTAAAACAAATTAAAGGCTTTGCTGGTGCAATTGCCATTGATCATTTTGGAAATATTTTTCATCAAGAAAGTCATCTAACTATGGTATATGCATCATTTGATGGAATAGAATTGAAATATTTTGAATAAAAAAATACAATCTAATTGTTTGTATCATTTAAAGTATCAATAAGCTTAGTTTTTATATATTCAACTAATATTGATTTAGCTGAAGTTGATTGAGGTGTGTGATCTTCTTCAACTTTTCCTCCTTCACTTAATATCACACCTTCTCGAGGATCAGCTTCACAATTATCCCCTTCTAATACTCTTGAAGAATTAAATCCCTTTTCATATGCTTTGTCATATAATTCATTCAATAAATTTTGAATTTTGTCTATGTTTAAGTAATCTTTTTCCATCGTTTATTTTTTTATTGTAAGTGATTATTACAAAATTAAAATGAGATTGGGTTTAGAGTTTATGAGTTCAATCATAAATTATATATTACAAATACCTTATTCATTCCGATTCTTACATGGTCGACATGTCCATGTGTTATAATGACTAGGTCAACTGATTTACATGGATTAATATAAAATTTGCGTGATATACAAGATTGAACTTTAATATCACAATGATTTAGTACCAACTCTCTTGAATATAAATAGACCAAACCCTATTACTATCCCTAGAGATACTATTTTTTAGTTCCTTTAGAAAGTACAGCTAAACTTGTTTCACCATAAATTTGATGCGGTTCTTTAGAAGGTTCTAAAATATTTCCTTCTACATCTTTACCTTCTTTCTTTTTCATCATCATACGTAATGCAAAATGTGATAAATTAGTTATACTATATGGAAAAATAGCATGTTCTGATTTTAATAAAAAAGAGGTGACATCTGGAAAATTATCTTCTTTAGGTTTTTTAGTAAGGTTTACAATTAATTGCGCCGTATCAAGAGGGTCTGCTGCAAAAGGAGGAATTTTAAAATCTAACCCTGATTATTTTGCTGAATGTATATTTCCTGTTGATCGCTGAACCTGAGGATATAAATTACAAATATGTATTTTTGGATAACACGCATACTCACTTTGCAAACCTTCCATCAATCCTTTAATTCCAAATTTAGTAGAAGAATAGACAGCACTAAAAGGGGCTGGCATATACCCTCCTATTGAGACATTATTGATAAGTATAGCTTTTTTGTTACTTCTTAAAAACTGGTAAAACATAGTAAGCACCATGCATATAACCCATTAGATTAGTTTTGATGACTTGTTCATTAATATTCATACAAATTTCCTCGAATTTTCCACTTGTCATAACACCTACATTGTTCACCCAAAAATCAATTTCACCTAAATGTTTTAATGTAAAATCGACTAATTCTTTTACATCATCTGCAATTGACATATCTGTTTTTTTTTGTAAATAGCTTTAGCTCCTAACTCTTTACATTTCTCAGTTGCTCTAACAAGACCTTCTACTCCTCTCGCTGCTAAGACTAATATACAACCTTCTTTTGCAAATGAAATTGATTTCGTTAAACCAACACCACTTGATGCACCGGTAATTACAACTACTTTATCTTGTATATTTTTTCGATTTGATTGAAATAAACTCATAATTAAGATTTTTTAGATTTAAAAAATGAATACTACATATTCATATTACACTGTAAATCAAACATTAAATCAATTAACATTATTAAAATTTGGGAATTATTGATCCTTCTTAGTTATGTTAGGAGATTGAGTAACTTGTTATCTCATAATAGATTGCCCATCCGATAAACAAAAGTATAAGTATCCAAACCCAATAAGGAACAGTTTTAGGGGATTCGCTACCATTAATTAAAAAACTTTTTTGATTTCCTTTATCGTAAGCATTAATCATAAGTGAAACAGTTCCATTTAAAATAGACTTATTTTTTATTCCTTCTACTTGAATAAAAGGTCCGTTTGTAACAGTAAACTGTATGATTTTAATTCCTTCTTTGCCCGTTGTCGAACGACTAACTATTTTTAAAAAATGTTCTCCATCAACCATCTTTTCTGTATCTAAATCAAAAACAGTAGGTGCGTCCAATTCTGCAATCGGCTGCAATTGATCATCTAAAAATAAAAATATTTTGCTTCTGTCATTTTTCATACGATCTGTTTTAATCTGAATAAAATAAATTTTTTATGTGTCCACTTTCTTTTTCTCCTGGTTTAAATAAATATTTTAGGGATAGAATAAAAGTCCATAATGTAATTAGAATAACAATTACTACAATAAACCAATCCCAATCGCTTTGAGGACCTGTTCCATGTGTAAAATTCTGTGTGATTTTTGGTTGTTGCAATTGACATGCATCACATGCAAACAAAGCTGATGTAAGGAATATACTTACAAAGCACATTTTATTTTTAGCTCTTTTATCCATATTATTTTATTTTATCCAAAATGACTTGCACTTCTTCAACTGTTATTTTTTTTGCATTATTTCCCCAACTTGAGCGTTCGTGATTTATTATAGCCGCTACATCTTCGGCTGTAAAACCTGCATTCTCTCCCACTGCAGGCATAGTTGCATATTCTGGTCGAGGATCATAACCTTTCATAATTATTGTAACATATAATTCTAAAGCTCCACCTGTAACTACAGGACTATTTTTTAAAGGAGGAAATGCTCCAGGGACTCCTTCTCCATTTGCTTGATGACATGTTGCACAATTAGTTGTGTATAATTCTTCACCATTTGGTAAAGTGGACATATTTTCAGTTTCGTTATCACTTTTTATTTTTCTTTTGTATAAGAAATCAGGAACACTACTTTCATCCGTAAATTGAGCTTGTTTTAACGATTTTAAATAAGCAACTAATTGTAATGCTTTTTTACTAGCTACAATTTTTTTATTACGCTTAACAAATTTCTCGGGAACTTTTACCTCAATATCATCTTTATGCAAAAAATCTCGTTCGATAAATAGAAAAGGATAAGCAGGCATAATAGATTGAGCTACAGCAGCACGTGGTTGATACAAATGTATCAAATGCCAATCCTCGCTAGGTTGCCTTTCTCCTACATTTGTTAAATCTGGTCCTGTACGTTCTGTCCCCATTAAATTAGCTGTATTTCGCCAAACATCTAATCGCTTATTATTCGCGTAATCAGCAGGTATACTTGGTCGTTTACCAAATACATTATCCATTTCTACATTCCGTACTTGCTGAGTATGGCATGCTACACATCCATTCTCGATATAAACCATTTTTCCTGCTAGTTCATCTACCGAGAGTTCTTTTGATTGTCGCGGTAACGGCTGATTTATCTTTTGATTTTCTAAGGCAGGAATAATTGCAATATATGTAGTCAAGAAGAGAAAAAGACCAAGTGCTGCCCCAAAAAGAGTTTTATGATTGTTAAAAAATGACATATAAATTTATTTAAAGATTAAACTCTTTTTCATTATACTGTTTCTTAGCTGCTAATATTTCAGAAGGAGTTACTGGAATTGAAATGTTTTCTCCTTTTTTAGTCATCCTATAAAAATTATATGCAAATATTAAATGAGATACCCACATCATAGTACCTCCTATTGCTCGCCAAAGCCAATAAGGTCCCATATTGATGACTCCTTGAATAAAAGGTTTTTTATCCATCCATAGTTGTCCTGTACCTGTTCCGCCAATCATGAGTGCAATAACATAGAATAATAATCCAATTAAAGCCAACCAAAAATGTATACCCACTAATAATTTTGGAGGTTCTTTACCTGTTAATCTTGGTACTAACGTATAGCAAAAACCCCACAGCATAAACGTGATAATGCCATACATTGTTAAATGAGAATGAGCAACAGTAAAATCTGTAAAATGCCATAATAAATTCGTGAATCGAAACGCTTCTACTGTTCCTTGAAAAGACCCTGTAAAATAAAAAATAATCGACATAAAATAGAAAGGCAAAGTGTAACTAGTTTTCAATTGATACCAAGCTCCATTAAATGTTAATAAAAAATTTGCTGTACCTGCTGCAACAGGAATTAACATTCCAGCACTTGCAACTATTGCAGTTGTTTGGAGACTCCAAGGTATAGCACTAAAAATAAAATGGTGTGTTCCTATCAATGTGTAAAATAAGGTGTGTGTCCAGAATGCTAGAATTCCTAAACTATACGAATAAATAGGTTTATTGAGTTGTTGTGGAAGAAAATAGTACATCAATCCCAAATTAATCATCATAAACCACATCCCAATTGCTTGATGCATATAATAACCTTGCATTATAGTTTCTCCCATTCCATTTTGCCAAAAAGGTAAATAACAAACTATAAGAACGACAACAATAAACATTGTTCCTGAAACAATATACCAATTTGATATATAAATTTCTTTCGTTTTGCGCTTAGCAATTGGTCTAAAAAAATTGTACAATGAAACTGCTACTCCTAAAGCGAAAGCGGACATGACTGGCCATATATATTCCCTATATTCCCCACCGCCATTATTAATTCCCGCAAGTAAAAATATAGTCCCTACTAAAACAGCCATATTAACTAAAACGAGAGAAAGATAACCGAGCTTTAAATTAAAATTTTCGATATTGCTTACTCTTGGTATTACATAGTAAGCAAAACCAAGCATGGCCAAAGATGCCCATCCCCAAAAAACGGAATTCGTATGTGAAGGCCTCATTCGTCCAAAACTAAGCCAGCTTACGTGATCTAAATCTGGTACAACAAATTTAATTCCTAAATAAAGGCCAAATGTTGTTCCAATAATCAACCAAAAAGTAGCTGTACCTAAAAAATATAAGATGAGTTTGCTTAAATCATTTGTTATGTATCTTTGAAAACTTGAAGTTCTTCTTTTAACAGGAAAAACTCTCAGCTCTTCAACTATATTAATATTTCTTACAATACCTTCTTCATCCGAAACAATGTAATTCTCAGAAAGGTTATGTGATGTAAGATTTAATTTTAAGGAATTTTCTTTTTGGTTATAAACTAAACGTTCTTCTTTAGAAAGGCTTTCTAGTTTTTTTTCAAGTTCTCGTGCTTGTTTTCGTTTTATTAAAGTACCATAAATTCCTAAAAGTCTAAAAATAATGATAAGCAAGCCTGAAAAGACAATTGCAAATATTAAAAAAATGGTAATTTGAACTCCATTTTCTTGTAGTAATGATCCACCTTCCATAATCGAAGTATTAAAATTTAAATATTGAGATCCAATACAGAATTGATCTCTTTAATAAAAAAGAGAATTCCTAATATTTATAGGAATTCTCCTAACACAAATAGATATTTTATCGACTTCTCTTAATAGAGTCGACATCGTAAGATGTGCTATCGACTGGAAGTATAGTATCAGCAGAGTCAGGAGACATTGGATACTCACCTGATAATATACTATCATGTGTAATAATAGAATCTTTCTGATTCGGTAACACTTCATTTCTTGGTTTACAGCTAATAGCTGTTAAAACGAATAAAAATGTAATGACTGCAATAGTTTTCATAAAATATCTTTTTGTGATTAAACAATACACAATGACAATCGACTCGTCATATTAAATTTCAAAATTAGAAGTAGAATACTGATGAGATTATGATTGTACTCATAAATAGAACTAAAAAATCAAAGTAGATTGGTTAAAACTACTTTAAAAACTTAGGATATGTTAATAGACAAAGATTTATTATTTGAATTTGGTGCAACTCAGCAAACCTACAAACCAGGAGAATTTATTATTAAAAAAGGCATAACAGCAAAATTTTATCTACAAATACAAAGAGGAAAAGTAAAGAGAAAAAATTATCAACACGAAAAAATACTTTTAGAAACTCAGCTTTCTAAAGGACAAAGTTTAGGTGAGTCATTTCTATTTTCGGAAGATCTATATACTATTACAATACAGGCAATGGTAGAATGTGACATATTAAAATTAGAGAAAGTAAGTTTTCATAATCTTTTAGAAAAACATCCTCATTTGTATGGTATTATTTGTAAATGTATGAGCGGAAAATTGTTTCATAAATTTATTATGATTCAACATTTATCAATCAGAAAACTTGGAATAGATAATTATAAGTGAATATTTTTTATAAACATTAAAACTAATAAAAATGAAAAAATTACAACAAGCAAATCAACAACAAACCAGACCAGGAAAAGAAAAAAAAATGCAACCAATTCCCGAGACAGATCCAATTATATATTCTCAAAAAGGGAAATTAGTGGGAAAAACAGCCTTAATAACAGGTGGCGATAGTGGAATTGGAAAAGCTACAGCTTTACTTTTTGCTAAAGAAGGTGCAGATATCGTAATCGCATATTTAAATGAAAAGGAAGAGGCATTATCGACTAAAAAAGAAATTGAAAAATTTAATGTCAATTGTAAAATAATAAAAGGTGATTTATCCATTGAAAAAAATTGTAGAATTGTAGTTGAAAAAACGATTGAATCTTTTCATAAAATTGATATTTTAATTAATAATGCAGCTTTACATTGGGAAAGTGAAACATTAGAAGAAATTTCAACGAAGCAACTAGAAAAGACATTTAAAAACAATGTATTCTCATATTTCTGGATGACAAAATACGCTTTACCTTATATGCAAAAAGGAAGCACCATCATCAATACTACTTCAGTTACTGCTTATAGGGGAAGTCCAAAATTAATTGATTATGCTGCCAGCAAAGGAGCTATCGTTTCATTTACAAGAAGCTTATCTGCTAATTTAGTAAAAAAAGAAATTAGAGTAAATGCTGTTGCACCTGGTCCTGTTTGGACACCTCTTATTGTATCTTCTTTTGAACCTGAAAAAATTGCAACATTTGGAAGTGACAAACCTATGGAAAGAGCTGCTATGCCAAATGAAATTGCTCCTGCTTTTTTATTTTTAGCTTCAGAAGATGCTCGATTTATTACGGGACAAGTAATCCATCCAAATGGTGGAGAAATCATAAACGGCTAAAGAAATATGAGAAAATCAGATAATACTCATTCAGAACATGAATTTTTATGTTTAATTCATGAATTTATTTTTGGATCTACAACTGCACATTTGATTCTTGATCCCCCATTTATTATTAAATCGCTTGAGAAAATTAGTCAAACAACTTTATGTAAACAAAAAAAAGAATTTTTTGAAAATATAATTACTGACTACAAAACCTCAGTAATCGAATTTCTTGACAAGAATAATTATTCACATGGAGAAATTTGTCTAACAAAAAAAATGTTAATTCATTTTTATTCAAACTTTTCTTATAATAAAGTAAAAAAAGAACAAGAATTAATAGTGTTGATACATAGAGATTTATAAATAAAATTAGCCCATTATTTCTATATAAATAATAATGGGCTAATAAAATAATCAAATTATTTTCTACTATTTCTTTTCTTTTTTCTTTTTTTGAGCCAAAAAAATAAAAATATCCATCCTCCTATAAGCATTATTATATAAGCGAAAATATGTATGCTAGATAAAAAAAATTCTTTAAATTGTGGGAACATAATGGTTGTTTTTAGGTTGTTAACAAATTCTTCTTAATATAGTATTTTGCCCTTTTGTAACCTCAACATATTCTGAGATTCCATTAACTTGACTGTTCGAATTACAGTTTCTACACACATTCCTGTTATACCAGCTAATTGCTGCCGTGTTAAATCTATTTTAAAAGAAAAAGGTACTGTTGATTCTATAGCATTATTCTTCAAATAATCCAATAATCCTTTCATTCTAATAATGGGGTTATTAATGGAATTATTTTGCATCATAAGAAACTTATAATGCAATTTCTCTGACATACAACGACTAAGATTTATGTATATACAAGGATTAGATTCCAATAATTTTAAAAAATTTGTTTTACTTAATCTTAAACATACGGAATCTTCTATAACTTGTGCGTTCATCGGGTATACTCCATCTAAAAACAAAAAACATTCTCCTACGCTATTTCCTGGTAATAGAATGTTTTGTATGGATTCTTTTCCTTCTTCATTAAAATGATTAACTTTAACTTTTCCTACAATAATCTGATAATAGAAAGAAGGATGAGCACCTTCCGTAAATACAGTCTCTCCATTCTTAAAATAGACTCTTTCAGCACCAAACTGATACAATAATTTTTCATCAATAAGCATAATATTAATCTTTTGAGGTTTGTTTTTAAAGTATAGTATAGAGGCAGTAAATCGTTTTAAAACAATTCAATAAGTATACCATATGATGAATCGGTATGTTAAACTTTCTAGTATAATCCTTTTCTAATAAAAGATCTCTTATTTTTCATTTATTCATAATAAATATTAATAAGAGATCTAATCACAGAACTAATTTTCTTCTTCCGCTTCAAAATTGATTGAAGTTTCAGCAATTTCAGTAAGATTATCATCCGTTTCTTCTTCTTCAGATAATGTTCTTTCAAGTAAATCAGCAACCTTTTCATGTTCCATTGTCAAAGCTAACTGCACAAGTCCTCCATACGTTGCAATTTCATAATGTTCAATTTTTTGAGCAGCAATAATCAAAGCCGCGTCACGCGTCATCGATCCGTCTTTAGTGGATTTTATAATCTCTTCCGCCTCTTTTATTAAACCTTTTATCGCTTCACATTCTTTTTTATCTGCTTTTTCATCGAGTAAAGTAAAAACTTTTTCTAGTCGGCTAATATGCTTTTTGGTTTGTAATTGATGATCCTCAAAAGCATCTTGCAGTTCTTCAGTTGTTGCAGATTTTTGCATTTTTTCCAATCCATCAATTAATGCATGTTCAGCATAGTATATGTCTTTAAGTGCAGAAATAAAGAATTTATGCAATTCTGATTTTTTCATTTTATCATCAATATTTTCGGTTAATTTATTCGTTGAATCAATTTGATGAGACTCTTTCTTTGCCATAATTATTCATTTTTTTTAATAAAAATTGCCCCTCCTAAAAGAGGCAATATAAAACAATTAACCATTTCTTCTACCTCCAAAACCTGAACGGCTTGAATTTGAAGAACGCCCGCGTTGATTAGAAGATCGTCCACCTCCATGTGATGCTCTACCTCCCATACGCGCAATACGCGTACGTTCTGCTTTGCTCATTGAAGCAAATCCTCTTTTTGAAGTTCCCGATCCACTTCCTGAATTTCTGCTATTCCCACTTCTTGATGGATTGCTTCGAGAATTAGAAGAAGAGTTAGAAGTAGATCTTCGGTTATTAGATGGTGATGATGAAGAACGGTTACCACGACCAGAAGATCGATTATTAGAAGAAACAAATCTACCCATACTATCTCGCTGTGGCGTACTTCTTCTATTTCCTCTTCTATTATCCTGATCATCTTCGTCGTCGTAATCATCATCGTCATAATCATCATCGTCATAGTCATCATCGTCATAGTCATCATCTTGATAACCGCTTATAAAATCATCATAGTCTTCTTCATAATCAGAAAAATCATCATCATAATCTTCATCTTGTGATGCATCATTAAAACCATGATCATAACCCAGCTGATAAATTTCTTCTAAGGTTGATTTAGCATTGTTTGAATTGCTGTGTGAATTGTGGTTGTTTGAATTACTTCTTTTCATAATTGTAGTTTTGTAATCTATGACACAAATTGACTAGTATAAATTATGACATAAATTCGATTTAACTTTTATTGAAATACTAATTAGATTTCTTTCTATGGCTAAATTATTCACATAAAGATTATGATGTTATGACTCAAATCATATTCGTTTAAAAACTTTTAAAAATCTTAAAATCAACACATTAAAAACCCGCAGTATTTTGCGGGTATTAAAAAAGAATAAAACATTAATAAGTGTGATATGTAAAAGTAATTAATTTAACCTTGTTTTTTACCAATAAGGAGTCGTAATACTAAGGAGATAAAAGCCATAAATAATAGAAAATGTACAATTCCATGATAGCTTATACCTAATCCAAAGTATATTAATCCCCAGAAAATTATTAGAATGGTTGCTATTAACACAAATGTATTTCTCATTTCAGTTTTAATTTAAAAGTTAATTAAGCCTTCACATAAACATTTCCATTCTAATTTAGCTATTCCAAGCATTCCTCCTAAAGCAATAATGAAGTTTCTAAAAAAATTGATAAAATTAGTATGACTCAAATTAGGATGTTCATTTCGACCATATACTCCTATTTTGATTAAATTATTATCTTTACTTATTCGAAAAGTTGAGGTCGACTTTTTACTATAAAAATGAGCAATTAATTTGCTATTTTTTTGATTTGGAGGACTAGTTGGAGAACAAACAAAAGACAAACTTGCTTGATTGTAATCAATAGATTTTTGCTCGCAAATTGATACTATTTTTACCCAATCAAATCCATTTTTACCAAAAGTTCCTGGTCCTGGTATATCAATTCGTATATAATCTCCAACAATTGGTAAGCGATTAGCATGAGCTCCACTTTGGTCAAACAATCTAAAATCAGCAGAAGATTCACCACAGAAATGTTTCCAATTATTTATAGAAAGAAATCTACATCTTAGTATTTGGTAACAATCATCAATTAATCCATTATCATTGAAATATCTATTACTTTCTGTATCATGAAAGCCTCCTCCTCTTTGTTTTGGAATTTCATCATAAGTTTTTGTTAGATTTTTTCTCATCTTTTTCATAATGTATGAATTAACATTAACGAAATTAGCTGCATCTATTTCATATATTTATGATTGAGGTCATATTTTTGCAAAAAAAGTTTAATGAATATCCTAGTTATTATATTAATCTTACCATGATGAAAGGAATAAAAAATCATTAAGACGCCCTTTTAAATTATGAACCGTAGAACAAAATTACAAAAGAAGTAATATTTCCTATTTAGCTAGAAAACTTCAAATAAAAGCTTCATTATAATACAATTGGAGCAAAGATTATCAATAATATGGTTCCAGAAGTTTCGTAGGAAAAGATAATTTAAAACTAACATCAAACACAAGCATATAACAGAATTAGAGAAAAATGTTAAAAATGCTAAATTAGAACGTCATATATTTAAAAAACAATCAGCACTTTCTCCAACAACGGTTTAATAAATAGAGATTAAAAAATCATGAACTCCAATTTCCAATTGAGAAAATGTGTTTTTAAAAATCTATTATAGCTGCTATTTAAAATAGAGAAAGAGGAATTATTCAAATCGGCTTTTGAGAAAAAATTTGATTTTAGATAAAATAAAGTATTTATATATTTAAATTAAATAGAGATATGGAAGTGTCGTACTTCATAACCTCGTAGACTTTAAATATAATTATTTTAGTTTTGATTTTAGTATTTCATAAGGTGTTTTCCTTTAAATGAACAATGAGGCCTATTGAAATTATAAAAGTTTTCCCATTCTTCTAATTTTTGATTTAAATCCACATCATCTGTGTAACTTAAAAGTTGATAAAACTCTTTTTTATCTGTTAAATGAGATCGTTCAACTTTCCCGTTTAATTGAGGTGTACCCACTTTTATAAATCGGTGTCTCATTCCTAAATCTTGAACATGCCAATGAAACTTTGATTGAAATTCGTGTCCATTATCTGTTTGAATTGTATTAATTCTAAAAGGGAATTTTTCTATCACATAATTTATGAAATCAATTGAACTTAATTGATTATGTTTTTCATAGTTTTTAAGCGCTCTTATTCGTGTAGCATCATCAATCGCTGTGTATTGAAATCGCTTGATTTTAGTTCCATTTACGTCATGGAATATTAGAAATTTAACATCAACTTGTACATGATGACCAGGTGTTTCTTTTTCATAACTGATACTATGCATGGCTCTTGTAGTCACCTTTCTGTCTAATCTAGCAACATTATTACGCTTTAGAATACGATAAACACTTGATTCGGATATTAAAAAATTATGATAACGTTCTAAATACCATTTAATTCGCCAAGTCCCTAATTTATGTTCTTTTCGAAGTTCTAATACTTTATTTACAATCTCTTGCTTAATTTGGTTAGGAAAAGTA